>NZ_JBISWK010000069.1:0-80709 GCF_044462205.1 Kocuria rhizosphaericola
GGTAGCGTCCCGCGGTTTGGTGTAGTTGTCCGAGCTTGAAGCGTTGCTCCGGTGACGTGAAGAGCCATCGTGCGAAGGTCAGTGAGTACGACCAAGTAACTCACGAGAGGACACTACGCACGATGGCCTTCAACCAGTCTGCCCTGCTTGACCTGCTGGGGGAACTCCAGCTAACCGACGTCTCGGACCGGATCCGCACCGCTACCGAGCGGCTCTACCAAGAACTCGTCGAGGCCGAGGCCACCGCGGTCATCGGCGCCGAACCGTTCCAGCGCAGCGATACCCGCTCTGCCCAGCGCAACGGCTCACGGCCCAAGACAATCACCACCACCGCCGGTGACCTGGCGCTGCGGATCCCGAAGCTACGACAGGGCTCGTTCTTCCCCTCCCTACTCGAGCGCCGCCGGCGGGTGGACCGAGCGCTGTTCGCCGTGGTCATGGAGGCCTACCTGCACGGGGTGTCGACGCGCAAGGTCGACGATCTGGTCAAGGCGCTCGGGGCTGAGACCGGCATCTCGAAGTCCGAGGTCTCACGCATCTGCAGCGAGCTCGACGCTGACATCGCGGTGTTCCGCGACCGGGCCCTGGACGCCACCGGCTACCCGTACGTGTTCCTGGACGCGACCTACTGCAAGGCCAGGGTCGGCGGGCGGGTTCTCTCCCAGGCGCTGGTGCTGGCCATCGGGGTGGCCGCCGACGGGCGGCGGGAGGTACTGGGCTTCGAGGTCGGTGACAGCGAGAACGAGGGGTTCTGGACGATGTTCCTCCGATCGCTGAAGACCCGAGGACTGGGCGGGGTGGCCCTGGTGATCTCCGATGCCCACGCCGGACTCAAGCGCGCCATCGGCACCGTCTTCCAGGGCGCGTGCTGGCAACGGTGCCGGGTGCACTTCATGCGCAACCTGCTGGCCGTGGTGCCCAAGGGCCAGCAGGAGATGGTGGCCTCCTTGGTGCGCACCGTTTTCGCCCAGCCCGACTCCGCCCACGTGGCCACCCAGTTCGCCGAGGTCACCCGGATGCTGGTCCGCTCCCATCCGCCGGCCGCAGCGCTGCTGGAAGACGCCCGCGAGGACGTACTGGCCTTCACTGCCTTCCCCGTCGCCCACTGGCGCAAGGTCTGGTCCACCAACCCGATCGAGCGGGTGAACAAGGAGATCAAGCGCCGTACCGACGTGGCCGGGATCTTCCCCAATTCCGCTGCCCTGTTGCGCCTGGCCGGGGCCGTGCTGATCGAGCAGCACGACGAATGGGAGGCCGGTGACCGGCGCTATCTCTCGCAGGCCTCCATGGCCGAGCTGACCATGATGACCGAGCAGATCCAGGAGGTGGGTGCCCCAGTCATCGACGCCGCTTAGACTACGACCAGCTGACCCGCACGGTGTCGAGAAACTCCACCAATCAGCGGGACGCTACCGTCGCCAAGGTATGAAGAGACCGAAGTCGTGAATCGCGGCGCGCATGGTTTCCGTGTCGGCCGTAGCCCGGTGGCAGGGCCCCCCGAGGCTGCCTCCGGCCCCTGAAGCATCAGCGCTGGGTGTCCAGCACCGAGTGCGCGATGAGCATGTCCAGGCGCCGGACGTCGACCTTCTTGCCGACCCGGATCTTGATCTGCCCCGCGCGGGTCCACAGCTCCAGCTCGCCGTCGAGGTCGAAGGTGCCGGCGTTCTCGGACGACCACATGTTGATCGCCGAGTACGGCAGGGAGTACACCTCGACCTTCCGGCCGGTCATGCCCTGGGCATCGCGGACGATCAGCCGCTTGGTCGTGAAGACCGCGCTGTCGCGGAAGGTCTTGTAGGCGGCCACGGGCCGTTCTCCCGGGACCATGAGTCCGGCGACGTCGTTCGGGAGAGGGCACTCGGCCACGAACATCCACTGGGTCACTGCTGCTGCTTCCACGGGAACTCCTGGGGTTGGGTGGGCGTTTGATCGGACGGGGCGAGGACGGGTCAGCGGTCGAAGCGAGCGCCGCCCGGCTTCGGGGACAGCACCAGGAGTACGAGCAGGATGAAGCCACCGACGAACGGGATGAGACCGAGCAGGTAGAACCAGCCGGAGAGGTCGACGTCGTGCAGGCGACGGACGGTCACGGCGAGGCCGGGAACGAGATTCACGAGACCGAAGGCGAACGCCACCAGGGCGAAGACGAGGCCCAGGGCGGCCGGCTCGCCACCGGGGGAGGTGCCGACGGCGGAGGTGAGGACGCTGAGGGTCAGGCCGACGCCGAGCTGGTAGAGCATGACCCACCAGTACTCGGAGCGGCTCGCCCGGCCCGAGAACTGGGCGTACTGGGCGTAGAAGCGCCGGACAGCCTCGGCGAATCCGACGGGCACTCCCGGCTGGGATCCGAAGCGCTGAGGGGCGCGATGGTAGGCGCCCGGGTAACCGTATCCGCCGCCGCGGCCGTGCGAACTCGGCCCGGGACCGAAGCCCTGCGAGTAGTCGTAGCCGACGGCGGACGTCGGGACCCTGCGCGGGTCACGTGTGCTCATGGTCTCTCCTCGCGAGAAGTGTTTGCTGAAGCACAGAGTAGGTGTCGGAGTGTTCGCCGCAGGCCGTTCGGCGGGTGTCCGCAGGAATCGGAGCGAAATTATCGCATTGTGGCGGAATGCGGTTGCGGCCGACCGTCGTCTCGCAGGTGCCTGGGGCTCGGAGGTCCCGGCTACGCCGGACCTCCGGAGCCGGGCGTCGGAGTATCGCGACCCTGGCAGATTCTCGAGGTGCGCGCGGCCGTTGGTGCGGGCGTTCTCCTCGGTCGTTCACAAATCCTGCGTGATGGCGACGAAGCATCCGTGGCTGGTTGGTGGCTGTGGTGTCCTGTCCGGACCGTGGAACGGACACCGGGATCCGGCCTCGCCCATGGCGCTGACGCCGGACACGAACCAGCCGCGTTCCGCGGGACCGGCCGTCTGCTCTCAGGAGGGGTGGGCGCTCACTGCAGGTCCCACGTGCCGCAGCGCTTGGTCTCGAAGTCCTGTCCCTCGGCCAGTGTCACGGTCGGCCGGCCGCCGCCGGGGATGTCGTTGGCGATGATGTCGTCCCCGTTGGTGCCGGAGGTCAGAATGGCCCAGTAGCAGCTCGAACCCACGTCGTCCGTTGAGCGGTACGTTCCGGGAGCGATGTCCACGCCGACGGTCCACGTGCCCTCGCGGATGGTGTTCTCCGCCTTTTTCTGCTCCGTTCCGGAGACTGCGTCCTCACGCTCCTTGACGGCGCCCTCCGCCTCCTCGACATCGCCCTCGCGCTCCTCGAGGGCCTTCTCGGCAGCAGCGACTTCGTCCTCGCGCTTCTGGAGCTCTGTGTGCCGGTCCTGGAGGCCGGACGACATCGTGTCGTAGTCCCCCTGGAGCGACTCGTAGTCCTCCTCGACGTCCGCCTTGGCGGAGGCCAGGGCGACGTACTCGTCGCTCGAGGTGGGGTCCGAAGCCACAGCGCTCCCGATGCCGAGGCCACCAGCGAAGAGTGCGACGCCGGCCACCGTCATGACGATCGGCTTGGCCTTGCTCTTCTGCTGCTCGTGGTCGTACGACTCGGCTCCGGATTGGGACCGGTCGCGCCGGAACGACGACGTGGCCTGCGTCCAGGCGCCGGCGAGCGCCGACCCGGAGCGACGAGAGGCGGAACGGTCCGTGCTGCCCACCTCCTGGTCGGCTCCCGGACCACCGGCAGGCAGGGGCTGGGTCCTGGGGTCGCTCTCGTCGGCACCACCATCGGCATCGTCTACCCAGAACTGCCATCCGTCCGGCGCAGGACCCCACGCGGGGTCGGGTGACCACCCCGGGTGGGGAGTCCAGCCTTCCGGGGGCTGCGGCCAGGTGGGGGGAGCATTGAAGCGCATGGTGACATCCAGGGGGTCGAGCGGAGGTTGCGAGCACAAACGTATCGTGCGGAGGAACGGCTTTCTTACTGGGCAGTCACAAATCAGAAATCTGCGGTCCCGGAGCGCTGGTAGCGGAGGAAAGAGGCAGTGGGCGTATCCAGTGGCTTGCCGCAGAAAGACTTCTTCGTCCCTCCGGCGGTGGACTCTTCATCGACGACCTCTCACCCACCGGGTGACGGTCACGATCAGCCAGGCGACGAACACGAGCGGGGTGATCAACCAGGAGATTCCGACGACGGGGCCCCACACGGACTCCGGCGCTCCCGCCAGGTCGAGGAACAGTCCGACGAAGAGCATGCCCACGACCAGGAACAGCATGATCGACCACATCACGACGTGGAACATCCAGCGCCGTCTCGGCTTCGCCGGAGGCGCCGCCGCAGGAAGTGGAGGATCCCACAGCTGCCGCGGTCGTACGGACAGCGGGGGGTCCCAGGGCTGTCGGGGAGGCGCGGCGTACGGCGCCGAGGCGGGCTCCGCGGAATTCGTCCGCGGCAGTGCCGAGGGCGCAGCCTCCGACGTCGGCACCGCGTGGGTTTCGACGGTTCGGGTCTCAGTAGGTGATGGATCCTCCGAGGCCGATACGGACATGCTGGACTGCTCCGGGGCGGCGTCCGTTTCGCGGGCATGCGTGGTCGGTTCCGGGCGGCTGAGGCCGACAGGCATCGCGTCGTCGAGCACGGCGGGCGGGTCGACGTCGTCCTCGACAGGTACGCCCGTCTCCGCCCGCTCGAGGAGCTCTCGGAGCTCCGGCTCCCCGATCACGGCGATGCGCTGGCCCTCCTGGATGCGCTCCGCGGCCTTCTTCTCCTTGCCGGTGGCGCCGGTCAGCGGTGGATTCCGGACGTCGGCCCCGGCGCCGATCACCAGGCATGTGACCTTCTTCGTGAGGCTCTGCGCGACGATGGCGCCGGCCCGGCGCAGTCGCTCCTGGATGCCCTCACGAGTTCCGAAGGACAGATCCCCGGTGATCAGCACGACCTCGTCCACCAGGGTGGTCGGCGCGGGGACAGCGGGATCGGCGAGCGACGGGCCGGTGGTCGGCCGCTCCACGTGCGTGCGGAACACCGAGTCCGGGATGCGCCGAGAACTCGCCGGTCGAGCAGGCGACGAACCAGTGGCGGAACGCTGCGGCGCTCGCCGCCAGAGCTCGTCCACGGTGGACGCCCCGGTGCGGCGGGCCAGCTCGACGGTCACCTGTGCTGCGGCCAGGGCGTCGGCCTCGGCCTGGTGGTGCTGGAAGTCGTCCAGGCCGAGGTGGCGCACCACAGTGGGGAGCTTGTGGTCCACCAGATCGAGGTGGCCGCGCGAGAGCTGGAGCGTGCAGTGGAACCGCGGCAGGGGCGCCTCCACGCCGGAGGCCCGGTTGGCGGCTCGCCACACGGACTCGTCGAAGGACGCGTTGTGCGCGACGACGGGCAGATCGGCGCAGAGCCGGTTCAGGCGCTGTGCTGTCTCCGGCCAGGGGAGGCCGTCGGCCATGCACTGATCGCGGGTGATGCCGTGGATCGCGGTGTTCCTGCGCTCGAAGTGGTCCGCCGACGGTGGCGGCTTGACGAGCCAGGAGTCCGAGGACTGCACCTGCCCGTTGCGCACGACGGTCACGCCGACGGCGCACGCCGATTCCCTCTTGCCGTTGGCCGTCTCGAAGTCCACGGCCACGAAGTCCAGATCCGGCACGCTACTTCACCTCCTCGATCACAAGGTTGATGCCGTCGTCGGGGTGGTACCCCCAGGATGCCTCGAAGTCGTCCCAAGTGCCCGTCTGTCGCCCGTCGAGGGCTCGGGTGCTGTCCATGCGGGCGATGACGCTGTCCGAGGCGTCCAGTCCCTGCAGGACGCACGCCATTTCGAAGACTTCGGCACCGTAGGTGTTGTCCTCGCCGATGGTCTGTATTGAAAGGCTGTGTCCCTCGTCGCCGATCGTGATGCCGACGGCGTCCGTCAGCCCGCAGTCCTCGACGGCGGTCTCGATGTCAGTGGACCCGAAGCCCACGTCAGCACTGCTGGCGTCCGGCGCAATGTCGGAACCCGATGCGGCAGGCGTGGCCGGGGTTGAGGCGCCGGCGCCCACCACCACTCCCAGGAGCAACCCGGCGATCACACCCGTTCCGCCGAAGATCCAGTGCCGGCTGTCGGAGGAGAGTGCGGAGACCCAAATCTTCTTCAGCCGCGTCGGGAAGGACGATGTCTTCTTCTTTTTCTTCCTCGTGGCGGTCGGGGAGGAAGCGGGCTGCGCCTCCTCGACCCAGAACTGCCAGCCGTCGGGTGCAGGACCCCACGCCGGGTCGGGGAACCAGTTCGGCGGAGGTGTCCAGCCGGAGGGCGGCTGGGGCCAGTTGGGGGGTGCGTTGAACTTCATGGCGCCATTCACGGACGGGGGATGATTACCTGCGCAAACGTATCCCGGGGTTCGGACGTGGAAGAAAGTTGTCGCGTCACAGGGCGCCTCGGGGATCGATCACGGACGGGATCAGACCAGTGCCGACGTTCGAGTGCGATGCGGAGGCGCATGCGAGCGGTCCGCGGGTCACTCGCGCGGGGGACCGGGTCCTGGTCCAGGGCTCGAGCGCACCGTATGCGTTGTCGTCACAAGTGGTGATTCACGGATGCAAATGCATGTGCATATGATCCAGTCGTCGCCCTGAGCGCTTTGGAAGGAGCTCCTCGGCGGCGGCCGGCACGGCTCTTGGGTATACCGCACCGGTCCTCCGCTGCTGACCCCCTTCTCAGCCTGTCGCATCTATGTCTCACCACGTGTCCTTCACCGCAGGCACAGACCGACCAGAAGCAGGTTCCATGATCCGCCGTTCTGCCACCGAGGCTGCCACCGAGGCTGCCACGTCCTCTCGCCGGGGGCGTGACCTGCGCGCTCTGGCGCTGGCCGTCCCGCTCTTCCTGGCCGGGTGCACGAGCGTCGAGGTCGCCGTCGAGTCCCCGCCACAGGGCGCTCCTGCGGCGACGGCCTCCGCGGTGGCACAGGAGCCGTCCTCGAACGAGGTGGCTCCCCGGCCGGTGGTCGCGCCCGAGCCGGCGGTGGCGAGGACGTTCACCACCCCGGACGGCGCCTACAGTTTCCAGCACCCCGCCGAGTGGACCGTGACCGAGGACCCGTCCCAGGCCGGCGTGTATGCGGTTCGGCGCAGTGACGGCGCGCTGATGGCGGGACTCGCCACGGGCGGACCGGCCGACCCGGTCGCCAGCCCGGTCTACCCGACCACCTCGTACACCTCCGTGGAGGTGCCCGGCCTTGCCGGTCCGCTGGGGCGGACCATGTCCGCTGCAGTCGGTCTGTACCCCGGTCACAGCATCGGCAGCGAGGCGATCGCGTACGGGCTGGCTGACGGCGGAGATCCCACTGCCAACTACGGTCGGGTGAGGTCGGCGGACGCCTCCTTCGTCTATTTCGGCGGGACCAAAGAGATCGGCAACGGCTCGACGATGCTGTCGGAGGACGCGGTTCGCCGGGAGATGGCCGCGTACACGGCGTCGACCGAGGGCCGCACCGTGCTCGCGATGCTCTCCAGTCTCACGGTGGACCCCTCCGTCACAGGAAGGGCTTGCCGGGACGGCCACTACGTCTACACCGATCTCCAGGGCCTGGGGTGCGACGATGCTCAGGACATCGTGGACGAGCTCCGCTCCGCGGGGAGTGCCGAAGGCGAGAACTTCGTGGCCTCGGACCACTACTTCTGCGCCGGTGAGGACGTCGAACCCACGGTGTACCACGACCCGATGTACGCCTGTGGCGTCTACGGCGCCCAGGACGTCAGCTTCCTTCTCGACCCGGCCACCATCACGGCGGACCACCCGCTGCGCCACATCGAGACCGACTCCCCAGACAACTCCGCTGGAGAGATGGCCGCGGAGGTGGTCGAGGCCGCGGTCGACTGCACAGGCGTCAACTACGAGTTCACCGAGGTCGACGGTCTGACCTGCCCGGAGGCCAAGGGCATGCTCCAGCCGTTCCTCGAGGGCAGAGGAGCGCCGGCTGACAGCAATGCGCAGGTCGTCGACGACACCGAGTGCACCCGGGCGCCGGCCGAGCGCGGCGGGGCAACGGTGCCTTCCTGGGCGTGCTCCCGCACGCAGGGCGGGTCCTTCGTGGCCTATGCCCGCCACTAGCCAGCGACCGAAGGGGCCGTCGATGTCCATCCACTCCCGCTTCTCGAGAGAGCCTGCCGTGACCTCCCTCGAGCAGTCTGGCGAACCTGCTCCGCCAGAGGCCTCTGCTCCCATGCGCTCCTTGGGGTTCGCCGCCTTCCGGCTCCTCGGCCCGCCGGTGGGAGCCAGCGCACCGCAGCATTCGTGGTCCCTGGCGCACCGGGGCGCAGGTCACGAGGTGATCGCCGAGACGTTGCGGATCCAGGAAGAGCATCCGTCCCGCTCGTGGTGGGCTCGCCTGGTCGGGACCAGTCCGCTCAGCGCCCGGAGCCACTCGTGGTTCCGGGGTGCAGTGGGGGAGATCGCCGTCGGGAAGATCCTGGCCCGTCTGGGCCCGGAATGGACGGTGCTGCACGCCGTTCCGGTGGGGGCCGGAGCCTCGGACATCGACCATGTGCTGATCGGTCCGGCAGGGGTGTTCACGCTCAACACGAAGAACCACTCGAACACGGACGTCTGGGTCGGAGACCGCGCGATCCTGGTGGGCGGGCACCAACAGCACTACCTGCCCCACGCCCGTCACGAGTCGTCCCGAGCGGCGAAGCGGTTGAGCGCCGCCGTGGGAGAGTCGGTGCCGGTCACGCCGGTGCTGGTGCTGATCGAGCCGAAGCAGCTGACGGTCAGACAGCGCCCCGCCGACGTCAAGGTCATCACCGACCGTGAACTGCTGCGCTGGCTGCAACGCCATCGCCCCGTTCTGACGGACGAGCAGGTCGTCCGGATCGCGGCCGCGGCCGTGGTCCCGAGCACCTGGCACCACAACCCGGCGCCACCCGAGGACCCGGTCGCGCTGCAGGAGCGCTTCGCCGAGCTGCGGGGGTCGGTGCGGAGCGCACGACTCCGGCGCGAACTGTGGCGGCTCGGAGGGATGGTCGCCGTGCTGGGCCTGCTCGTCGGGGCGGAGCCGGTCCGTTCGGTGGTGGACGTCTTCTGACCTGGGCCCGTTCTCCGTCGCCTCTCTATGGTGGAGGGGTGATGTGTTTCGCCGCTGCGCGCACCCGCTCCTGAGCCTCCCGAGGCCCTCGTGCCTCGGACACGGGCCCTCTCCGCGACCTGCTTCCACGTCGCGGGCTGCTGCACGTTCCAGGAGACGGACCATGTTCCTTCGCACCTTCCGCACCGACGACTTCGAAGCCCTGGTCGACCTGACCGTCCGCGCCTTCGCACCCATCCAGAACGGGATCCGGCACCAGCTGGGTGACGAGCTGTTCGCCCGGCAGAACGGGCAGTGGCAACAGGACTACCGTGACACCCTGACAGAGTTCACCCACCTCGAGAACCGGCACCGGTTCCTCGTCGCCGATCTCGACGGCGCGCCGGCCGGCTACGCCGCCTGGACCGTCCATCCCGGACCGCTCGGGCCTCAGGGGGAGATCACGCTGCTCGCGGTCGATCCCGGAGACCAGGGGGCCGGTCTCGGCCGCGTCCTGATCGACGGGGTCTGCGAGGCGATGCGCGCGGCGGGTTGCGTCGTGGCCTGGGCGGGCACCGGTGGCGACGAGGCGCACAGTTCCGCCCGTGCCGCCTACGCCGCCGCAGGGTTCACCCCGCTGCCCACCGTCTTCTGCAGCCGCGTGCTCTGACGGCCGACCGAGCGCTGCCCGCGTCCGGCAGGCGCTGGACCTTCCTGCCGGACGCGGGCAGCTCTCATCCGGACCTCACGACCAGGTTCTTGTGCCGGACAGTGGCCCCTCGTTCCTCGGGCTGCTGCGAGCCTCGCCGGCGTGCCGGTCTGATGGGGCGACGACGTTCGACGGTCTCACCGGGTGTGGACGCCCACACGTGAAGCCCAGTCACCCAGGAAGGCGAGACTGCGCCGCAGCGTGTGCACCCAGCCGTCCCACCCGAGGTCGCGCCACGGCACCCGGTCCTCCGGGGGAATGGCCAGGCGGCCGATGACTGTGTACACCGACAGCACAGTGGCTGTGGCCAGCGCCAGGAACACGTACGAGATCATGGTGAGCTCCTTGCCTGTGGTGTGCCGGCCGATCCGGCCCACTCTCACGCTGACAAGCCTCGTCGGCTGGAACCTCGCGCACGAGTGGCAGAAATGACTACTCTCGCTAATTTTCTGCCATTTCTGCCAAAGCCCCGCCGCGGGGTCGGCATGGGGCATCTCATCGACGCCGACTGCGACCATGGTGGAGCACCTCGGCCGTGTCGCCGCGGCCGAGGTGGTGCTCACGGGGCAGAACTCACGCGGTGGTCGCGAAGCGGCGGCGGTACTGCTGCGGGCTGAGCCGGCGGATCCGGGTGAAGTGGTGGCGCAGCGTGGCCGCGTTGCCGAAGCCCACGTCCGCGGCGATGCGCTCGACGGGCAGGTCGGTCTCCTCCAGGAGCTGCTCGGCCCGGCGCAGGCGCCGGGCGGTGATCCAGGCGTGCGGCGTGGTGCCCGTCTCGTCACGGAACCGGCGGGCGAAGGTGCGCGGGGACATGGCGGCGCGCCGGGCCAGGGCGTCGACGTCGAGCGGCTCGTCGAGGTGCCCCACGATCCAGGTGAGCAGCGGGTCCAGCGTCTCGGCCCGCTGTTCGGGGACCGGGTCCTTGATGAACTGGGCCTGTCCGCCCTGGCGCTGCGGCGGCACGACCATGCGCCGTGCGACGGTGTTGGCGGCCACCGAGCCGAATTCCTGGCGCCACAGGTGCAGGCAGGCATCCAGGCCCGCCGCGGTGCCGGCGCTGGTGAGGATGGTGCCGTCCTCGACGTAGAGGACCTCGGGCACCACCTGTGCAGCGGGGAACCGCTCGGCCAGTTCTCCGGTGTGCATCCAGTGGGTGGTGCAGCGGCGGCCGTCGAGCAGCCCGGCAGCCCCCAGCACGAACGCGCCCGAGCAGATGGACAGGATCCGGGCGCCACGGTCGTGGGCCGTGCGCAGCGCGTGGATCACCTCTGCCGGGACCTCCTGTTCCCGGGACATCGCCGGGAGGACCACGAGGTCCGCCTCGGCCACCCGGTCGAGCCCGTGGTGGACGGCCACGTCGAAGCCGGCGATCGTGCGGACCGGTCGCCCGTCCGGACTGCACACGGCGAAGTCCATGACCGGCAGCCCGTCGGCGGAGCGGTCGATCGCCCAGGCCTCGCAGGCCACTCCGAGCTCGAAGGGGGAGACCTCGTCGAACACGATGACGGCCACGTTGCTGATCATGGGTTCATGCTCCCAGCCTCGTGGCAGCAAGTCGACGACCGTCAAGGAAATGACGCTCGCGAAAGGATCGGCCGGTGGGAAGAATCGAGGCCATCAGCATCGAGGTGCCGGCGAAGAGGAGGAGGACGGTCGACGACGGGAAGCACGGGCGAGGGCGAGCGCCGGACGGTGGCCGTTCTGGGGGCGACCGAGCAACTGGGCGCACGGGTGGTGCCGCATCTGCGCGAGCGAGGAGTCGACGTCGTCGAGGTCTCGCGCGGGCAGGGCGTCGACGTCTACTCCGGTCAGGGTCTGGTCGCTGCGTTCGACGGGGTCTCCACCGTGGTGGACTGCCTCCACCTGGCGACGCTGTCCCGCAATCGCGCCGTCTACTTATTCACCACCACCGCAGCCAATGCGCTGGCGGCGGCCCGGCGGAGCGGAGTGTCGCGGATGCGCATCGGTCCGCTCTCCGCAGCACCTCGTGAGGACAGACCCGTCACGAGACAGTCAAGGGTGCAGGGAGTCCATCTGGGATGGGGAGTGCGGTTCCCGCCGGGACGNGACGGCCAGGAACCGCACTCCCCGCTCACGTGCGTGGGGTCAGCGCACGCGGATGTAGACGGGACCGGAGCCGACGTTGACGGTCTGGATGACCGTCTGGTTGCCGTTCCAGCCGCCGTGGACGGCCTTGCCGCCGCCGATGTACACGGCGATGTGGGCGAAGCCCATGCCGCCGTTGGCGTAGTAGACCAAGTCGCCGGGCTGGGCCTGGGCGGCGGAGACCCGGGTGCCGAGGCCCAGGTAGGAAGCCGGCCACCCGTGGTGGTTGATCCCGGCCGCGCGCAGGGCCTTGGTGACCAGGGCGGTGCAATCCTGGCCCACGCCGAGCTGCCTCTTGGCGGCGGTGGCGATGGTCGCGGCCTTGCCGGACTGGGACTGGATGCTGACGAGCTGCTGGGGGGCAGCGGCGGGGGCGGCCTGGGCCGGGGCCACGCTGCTGAGCGCCAAGGCGCCGCCGGCGACCGCCAGGATCGCGGTGCGTCCGAGGCGGAGCGAGCGCTGGGCGCGGTGGTGGGGCGTGCGGGACTGGAAAATGGGCATGAGTGAGGTCCTCCCTCTTGCCTGCGAGGTGAGCTGTCGGATGCGGGTGGGAGACACCCGGTCGCAGGGTGGGGGCCCTGACGACTTAACCCCTAGGTCCCGGGGGAGGGACCGTTCATGGTTCCCCCGCTTCTGCCGAGCGATGTTTTCTGGGGGCCCCGGGCACCGGCAGAATTCGGCGATGTGCACGGGGATGCCGATCGGTGAGGCGATCGGCACGGAGAGAACACTAATCGAAATATAACGGAAAAGTCACGTTTGGATCACGGGCGTGTCTCGGCCTTTGTGTCGGCTCAGCAGTGCACCTCCGCACCCAGACAGGGTTGCTGGTTGAGGGGCGCCGATGGGGATCCCCCGGGAGGCTCATCTCGAGACGAAAGTAGCCTTGACCTGGGGTTCCATCCTGGTCATGCCGACGGGTAAGCATGCGCCTGCCCAGGAGCGGGGTGTCCAGTGGCGACGCAGGTGTCATGGCGCGACAGTTCGCCGGGAAAGCTCCACAAAACCTTATCCTCGACGCGTGGTCCTTTCCCTCCGGGGCGGCACGGACGATTTCTTTTGTGCGTTCCAGGGTCCAGTCAAGAATTCACAAAAAGAAAGTCTCTTGGATGTGATGATTGCCCGGCGTGAGCCGGTTTTCTTCGCGGACGCTTACGGGGTGCGCGCTCTGCATCGCGCGCCACGTTTGCATCGGGGCGGCGCTCGAAGAGCCTTCCCGCACGTGTGCCCACTCCTCACCCTGTCTGCGACAGCGGGGATCGTCCCGGGCCTGGTCGGCCGGCGAAGGCCTGGACGATGTCGAGCCAGGCGTCGGCGTCGGGGCCCTCCGCGACGAAGCTGCCATCCTGGCGGTGCTGCCGCCGGGTGGCGAGCAGGGCGAAGTCCAGGGCCGGGCCGTGGTCGCGCCGACCCGCTTCGGCCGGTCCCAGGTCCAGGTCTCGTCCTCGTGGGCGAGCTCGACGCGGAACGGCCCGGTCGGCGACTCCGGCCGGCGCTGCCGGGGGGCGGGGTCCTGGCTACCTCTCCGGCACATAGAGGTAGGCGCCGACCTGACCAGGGTCGATGGCGACGGAGCGGCGGCTGTATTTGTGACCCGGGGGCGCGTAGTAGGAATTGTTGTACTCGGAGATGATCACTCGGCCGTCCTCCGTGATCTCATCGACCCAGCCGACGTGACCGGCCGCGCCGACGCCGGCACCGCCGTTGGGCCCCCACCACGCCACGGAATCGACCTTGGGAACGGTGGAGACCGTCCAGCCCGATGCTTCCCACGCCGATTTCCATTCCCCGCCGTTGCCCTTCGTGTGACCACCGAAGTTGTTGTCGAAGATGATGTCGGTGGGACTGCCGCCCATGAGCTCGTTCACCTTCCAGGCGGCGTAGCTGGTGCATTCACCGTAGAAGAACCGGACCGGGTCCACGTTGTAGACTCCGGGCGCTGGAGTGACAGCGTCCCACGGATAGGTGTTCTTGCCGTCTGCTGTCCTGCCGGGCACCCCGGCTCGAGCACCGCCGTCGGACGAACACCCGTCGAGGTCGGCGACAGATCCTCGGGTACGGCCGGCAACCGCGGAGTCCCCCGGGGAGCGGGCTTCCGTTCTGCGCCACTCCTCTTGGTCCTCCTCGTCGGCCGAGCGGTTGACGTCGATGCCGGCCTCTCGGATGATCTTCTCTGCCGGGCCGTAGCTGTCGGCGTAGTGATTCGCGTTGGAGTTCCTCTGTACCCGGTGGATGACCTGGGTGATCTCGCCGGTCTCCCACCCGGAGACGGTGACAAGACCGCGGGAAGCGCCGTCGTGCCGGGGGCCGAGCAGGAAGCTCTTGGTCGCGTGCTCAGGATCGGTGACCTGCTCAACGGTGCCCCACCCCTGGCTCGTCTGCTGCTGGAAGAGCCCCTTGCTCGTGGTGGCAGAGCCGTCGGGGTTCGTCACCCCCTGGCCTTCGTCACCGAAGTCGATGTTGATCAGGCTGGATTCGCCCATCGCAGCGATGATGGCGATTCTCGATGCCTGGCCGGACAGGCCGAGGGCGGCTGCTGTCCTGTCTATGATCCTGGCGTTCCGGAGCTGCTCGTCGTGGAGTTCCTCGGGCACTCCGAGCCCGTCGTCAACGGCACCGATGGCCTGGTTGTCCGGTGATCCTGATTCGCAGCTCTGCGAATTGTTGTTGTACCCGATCGAGCTGACCACGAAGGTCACCACGACGATCAGGCTTCCGACGAAGAAGAAGCCGATGACGAGGATGGTGACCAGGGGCTTCCACAGCGACGTCCCCCTGTCGTGTGCTCGGGATGCTTCGGTGGTCATGGAGCGCTATTTCCCGATTCGGTGCCAGCTGTCGAGGGGGACGGCGTTGATCAGCCAGCCCTGGTCGGTGAGCTGCGAACGCACGCGGAACGACAGGACATACGTCCCGTTGTCCTGGGTCTCCACGGTGACGTCGGCATGGTGGGCCCAGCGCAGGGGCGTGTCAGGACCCCAGTCCTCGACGTTGCCCTTGATGACAACGGCGCTGACTGCGGTGGGGGCCTTGCCCTCCAGGGCTCCGTTGCTGACGCTGGGAAGCTGCTCGGCGAGGTCCGGGGTCAACCACGGCGGAACGGTCTCCTGCCAGCTCTTGTCCGTCTCGGCGCTGCGGGTGTTGTAGACCGTCAAGAATGCCTCGGCCACTGCGGCCGGGTCGTTCTCGTCCGGTTCCGGGACGGACGGGGGCGCGATGGTCTGCCGCTCGTACTGCCGGGGTCCTGCCGTTTCCGGCGCCTGCGCGTGGTCCGGGAAGGGCTGGGCGAAACCGTTGGACCTGTCCACCTCGGACCCCGCGGTGGGGTCGCCGGAGCCCGCAACGCCACTCTCCGGTCTCTGTGCGGTTTCCGACTGCTGCTGTTCCGCCGCAGCGTCCGGAGCCGGGAGCGGAGTCCTGAGGAAGTGCACGGCCACGATCAGGGCCGCGGCCACCAGGAACGCCGCCCATGCCGTCCGCTTCGCCGTCATCGGACGGCACCCCGTTCTGCTGCACGGTTGGCCCGTGAGCGGGCCTGCGCCTGGTACGTGGCCGAGTGCGTCGCGGCCTGACGGCGGCGGCGGCGGTTCTGTGCCGGGGTGGATTCTTCGATGTCCCAGACGCGGACGACCTTGGTTCCCTCGGGAACAGAGTTGACGAGTTGCCCGCTCAGCACGTTGTTGGTCGTGCCGTTGCGGTTCACGCGCACCGAGCCGTACTGGCCGGCCGGCATCGTCGAGCGCTTCCGTGTGGGCTCCGTGGCCGGGTGCTGAGCGGCCTCGGAGGAGAACGTGTCCGCCGTGGCGCTGGACCCGTCAGCAGGACGTGCACGAGCTGTCACCGGCACCCGGTCTCCGGCAGCGGGCTCCACCAGCTCGGGGGTGCGCAACGAACGCGCTTGGGCGACGCTGTGCTCCTGCTCTGCGGTCTGCGAGCTCGAGACGGCGTCCTGAGGAGCTCGGTGCCCCAGCGGGATCGCCCCGTTCTCATCGCGCACGCTCTGCCCGTGGCCGGTGGGGTCGGCCTCGAGCTCCCTGGGGGAACGCACCGGAGCCGTGTGGGTGCGCGGTGACGCCCCGGAACCGGGCCGGAGGGCGCCATTGGCGTGGGCGTTGTAGAGGCTGCCGGCGACGAACCACCCGGCAGCCGCCGCGCGCGCGGCGACGACGCTGGCCCCCCCGGTGGCTGGAGCCGCCGCTGAGGCGGCTACCGTCTGGAGTCCCTTGCCCATGTACCGGCGGCGCATCTGCTGGACTGCAGTCTTCCTGCCGGAGCTGGCAAGTTGTGTGGCACTCCGGGAGAACCCGGAGGGCTGGAGAGGAGCGGCGTGGTTGAGCGGAGAACTGCCCAGAGCACGGGCGATCCTCTCGGCAACCGACTTGCCCTGCCGCTTGAGGTTCCAGAACGTGAGGGCCATGGCGATGAGGACGAAACCGAAGATCAGGTTGCCGATCATCATCGCGGTTCCACCGAAGGACTCCGTGAACTTGCCGACCAGCCACAGGTAGAGGCTGATCAGGAAGATGTAGGCCCCGACCATGAACACGTTGACGAGCAGCTGCAGCGCGGCATTGATGAATGCTTGGCGCCCGCCGCCGGGGAACACCGCCAGGTGGGCCCGGAACACCGTGTTGATGAGTCCGAGTCCGGCCAGCACGACATCCTTGAGCAGGAAGACCAGGAAGACGACGATCAGGGCCATGAGCCCACCGGTCGATATCCAGAAGATCAACAGGAAGGCGAACACCACGAAGTTGTCGGTCTCGTTGGCCGCTTTCAACTTCTCGTTGCAGCCCACCACGGCTTTGCGCAGCTTCTCCGTGTCAGCGCCGGACGTGGCCTGGTCGTCCCAGATCCGGGCGCACTGGTCGCCTTCGAGGGTGGAGCCGAACGAGAGCACCAGGGCAGGGTTGCGCACCGTGAGGTCGATGATCGGGCCGGAGACCGGGCTGGTGGAGACCGGAGCCCCGTCCTCGGAGCCCTCCACGGTGGCCGTCCCGGCCTCGGTGCCGTACTCGGCGGAGGTGCTGATCCACGACTTGATGTGCTCGCTGGGGTTGGCAATGGGGGTGGAGACGAGCCCGGCGAACAGGGCGACGAGAGCGATCTCGGCGATGGCCGCGCCCATCTTGCCCCGGATGAGACCCCAGGCGATCACCACGGCGGCGATGAAGATTCCCAGACCCACGATCCCGGTCTGGGTCAACAGTCCTTGCACGGTGTTGGACAGGAGGACGAACGGGGAGAGGATCCAGTCCACCCACTCCAGCGAGAGGATGAAGTCGCACAGCGCGAGAATGCTGTAGACCACCAGCGTGTAGATCATCCAAGCCAGACGCATGAGGATCCCGCGGATCTGACGGGTGACGTAGATGGTCTGGCCGTAGTCGAGAGGCAGTTCGGTGTACGTGCCCACGGGCACGCCGTGGGTGTCGGTGACGCCGGCCAGGGGCAGCCAGTAGGTGTCGATGGAGGTCTGCGGAGCCGAATCGTCCTCAGCGGCGAGGGCCGGAGGGGTGTTGATCATCTGGCAGACGAGGCAGGTGAAGACCACGGCCAGCGCCGCCCGGGTCCTGCGGTGGATGTTCAGCCACACCCACAGGTGCAGCAGAGCATCCTCGGCGGGGGTGCTCGAGATCGTCTTCACGGCTGTGCCTCGATCCGTGCTCTGGGGGGACTGGTCAGTACCGTCCTGGCGCGGTTCTCGGCCTGGGGTATCAGGACCTTGATCTTGCCGATGCGATTGAGGTGGTCGCGGAACAGGCCCTCACCGCGGCGGTGCAGGGGCACCGTGCCGGAGGAATCCATCGGTGACAGGTCCCTCGTCACCAGGTCCACGTACTCCTCGATGGCATAGCTGGGGTCCAGCCACATGAGGTTCTGCTTGGCCATCTCGGTGTCACGGGTGCGGAAGACACCTCGCTGCGGAATCAGACCGCGCAGCTGCGGCGGGCCCAGTTCGGAGGCGGAGTGCGTGCCCAGCACCACGGCTCCCTTGTGCTTGCGCCCGGTCTTCAGCGCCTCGCTGATGGTGGCGGTGCCTTCGGGGGAGCCGGTCATGTGGTGGCACTCGTCCACGGCGAACAGGGTCTCCTGGGCATCGTCGGCGTACATGATGTTCCGCCCGACGCTGGCGAGGTAGGCGTAGGAGGACCGCCCCATCGTCTTGTCGATGCTCATCTCCTTGCGCGCCTGGGCGTTGTTCAGCTCGTCCGTGTTCGGCAACGCCATCCCGTGCGTGCAGAAGACCGTGGCCTGGGCGGAGAAATCCATCGGCGGCAGCGCGGGGTCGAAGAAGGTCGCGCCGAAGTCGATGTCGGCGAACACGTCCATCAGGCGTGCGATCCGGCGGGCCACGTGGCGATCGGCCTGGTCGACGGCACTGGAGCCGAGGTGGTGCCTGAGCTGACTCAGCGACCCGATCTCGAGATCCTTGTTCAGCAGCTTCTTCAGCTCGGCGTTGAGCACCACGCCCTCGTCGTCCTTGACCGAGACACCGAGCATCATGGTCAGAAGGTTCAGGGTCTCGCGCACCCGCAGTGTGGGGTGGTGGTAGATCCGCAGGGGGTCCAGCGACCAGTCGGGCCGCATGAAGTCGATGACGTTGGCGCGGGTCAGCGACCGGGCCAGTGCCGCCCACTCCTGGTTGTCGGAGTGGTCGACCGCGACCATCTGGGCGTTGCGGTCGATGCTGTGGCTGGCCACCGTCTTCATCGCCACGGACTTGCCGGACCCCAGCTCACCGAGGAACCCCATGCTGCCGGAGATGTCGTTCTCCGCCAGGCCGGCCAGATTGAGCAGCAGCGGAGAGAACCGCCCGGTGGTCACGTTGGTGGCGAACCGGAAACCGTGCGGCATGCCCAGCAGGTCGTTGGTCAACGGCACGCCCATGGAGAAGTTGCGGCCCGTGGTGATCTGCGCGAACTCGTTGGAGACGGAGGAGATCGTCGAGCCGGGCCAGAAATCCCAGAACAGCTTCTCCTGACCTCCCAGGGGAACGTCGAGGGTCCATTCGTCGGAGGTGTAGAGGTCGCGCAGGTCCTTCATCTCGTCCATGGCGATCTCCGCACTGGGGGCGGCGGAGGAGAAGATGATCGACGCGGCGACCTCGACCTCACGATCGGTGGCGCTCAGATCAGTGACGTACTCCTGGAGCGCCCGGGCCGACTTGTCGATCTCCCCGCTCCCGCCGACGATGGAGTCGCTTCCCGACTGGCGTTGCCGGTACTGGTCCTTGAGATTGTTCTCCGCCCTGCGGTTCTTGGCCTGGACCCTGTCGGCCGGCGTGATGACCAGTCGCAGGGCGAAGTCGATGTCGTGGGAGATCGAGGCGGCGAAGTTGATGAACTCGGCACCGGGAAAGACGAATCCTGCCTGGGGCGTGAGGCCCATGATGGAGAACTGTTGGTAGGAGGGTTCGGTGTCACCGGTCTCGACCTTGAGGAAGCGCCGCTTGAACAGCTTGGTCTGGGGCAACGTCTCATCGGGCATGTCGCTCAGCCCGCCCTCGTCCAGAAGCGGGTCCGGAAGGCAGCTGGAGGGGTTGATCCACTCCCTGACCTCCGTCACGGCTCTGTGCTCGTAGGGCAGACTCACATCCGCACCACGGCTCACCAGGTGGTCGGTGATCCACCGGACCGCGGTGATGCCGACTCGCTGCGGGTGGAAGGTGGCCGGGATGTTCTTCTCGATCTGTGACATACGGGCCTTCCAGGTGTTGAAGGCCCGCTCCGCCGGCGGTCTGATCGGAAGCCGGGCGATCTCCGAGACGGTCAGGTCGAAGGAGCGGCGGAAGTTGCTCCATAGTTCGTTCGGGGTTTTGTAGGAGAGCGGGGTGATGAGGAAGTACAGCCGCTCACCCGACGGGTTCTCGGACAGGTCCTGGTAGGTCAGGCTGCACTCCTCCAACCACTGCTGGGAGGGACGCTCGACGTCCTGGAGCAACTTTCCCATCAGGGTGTCGGGAGAGCTGCTGGTGACGAGCCCGAGCAGCATCACCTCTCCGGTCAGCGCCTGGAAGAGGTCCTGGTGCTTGGCGCGCACGGATTCCTTCTGCGCGATGGTGCCCAGACCGTAGGCCTGCCCGTCCAGCTGCCAGATCCCATAGGCCACGCCGTCGCGGGTGACGAAGACGTTTTCGCGCATCCAACGGATGGGCTGGCGGACGGTGTCGGCCATGAGAAGACTCCTTGCGATTCTTCAGCGCGCGGTGGTCAGATCGGCCGTCAGCCGATCCAACCCGCAATTGATCGGCGTCTGCCGGACTGTCGGCGCATTCTGGTCGTCCCGTGCCGCATCTCTGACCGCGGTGTCGTCGGACGGGATCCTGTTCGCCGGTCTTGCCGTGGTTCTCGAGTAGGAGCTGGGAATTGCCCGGCCGCGGTACTTGCCGGTCCGCGGCCGCGACATCAGAGTGATGCAGCAGTTGATGAGATTGATGATCGACCGGCGCGAGCGAGGCAGCTTGCCGACCCCGTAGGTGATGCCGATGGCTGCGGCGGCGATGTACAGGACATCGGCGATCGTCCCCTGGCTCCAGATCGGACGGGTGATGAATCCGGTCACCAGGACCATGATCCCGACGACGAACTGCGTCACGGTATAGGGTCCCCCGGGGATCGCCTCCCCCGTGGGGGTCACACCGATGAGCTGCTGGAATTTGCGCGCCGCGGTGTAGAACTTTCCGGTCTGCACGTAGTCCTGGGTGCTCATGAGGTCGTTTCCTGTTCAGCTCTCATGCCCGTGCCAGGACAGCGGCCTGAGCATAGGCAGCCACCTGACCGGCGGCAGCGCCGGTCCCCGCGGCAGCGGTCTCCTGCTGGGCCGCCCCGGCGAAGAAGATGATCAGTGCGGGCAGCGCGGCGATGAGACCGCCGATCACGACACCCATGATGACCGACCCGACGTTCTTGCCCCGCCAGGAGATGATGATGGCCACGAGCAGCCCGAGCACGATCAGGATTCCCTGAATGGCTGTCTGGGTCTGAGCGGTCTTGTCGTTGATCCAGTCGAAAAGACCGGTGGCCTGCATCGAGGCGGTGGCCTGGGCCACGTGCACGGTGGCGGCGGGGATAAACACGGGGGTGCTCCTCGGTGGTCGTCTTCGGTAGGTCAGTTGCTCAGTTGCTCAGTGCCGGGGCGGAGTCGAGCGACTGGACTTCCCAGCGCCCGTCCCGGACGGTCATGCCCAGCACGTACTGGGCGGGCTTGGTGGTCTCATCACGGGTGAGATCGACGTCGACCAGCAGTTCGGCTGTTCGACCATCAGCCGGGTCGGAGTCCGAGATCTCCTCGGTCGATGCCAGGGTTCTCACCGTGGCCCGGGTCCAGTACGCGGGGGTGATGGCGGTGATGGTGGATTCCGGGGAGACAACTCGGGTCACATCTCCTTGGCCGGTGAGGTATGCCGTCATGAAATCGTCCACTGTGGCCTGCAGGTCCCTGCTCACCACGCGGCCGGGATATCCGAGGTCGGGGGAGGACCCCGTGGCGGGCATCGAGACCGGCGTCGGCAGTCCGACCGGAGCCAGTGTGTCCCCGTCGGCCTGCACGGCGACCTGATACCAGTATGGGGTCCAGGAGGTCACTTCCTCCCCGTCGTCGTCCTCGGTGGTCTCGAGGGAGGCGGAGACGATCACGGTCGTCATGTCCCCCGGCGCATCCTCCACGCTCGCCACGGTCAGGTCGCGGTAGCTGATGGGGTCCCGGCCCTGGAGTCCCGCCACGGCCTCCGGGCTGTACGCCTCGAGTGCCGCGTGGTCATCGCTGGTGGCCGTCAACCAGGCTGACAGGTAAGCCTGCGCCAGAGCGCCGGCCTCCTGCTGCTGGGTGCTCACGCCAGGATCGGCAACCGGTTGCGCTGCGGGGGCGGGCCGGATGAAGGCCAGGACACCGCACAGTGAGCCCAGGCCCAGGAGGACGATGAGGCCGTAGACCATCCACTTCCCCGCGGCCGAGGCACCGGACTGGATGACGGTTCCGTCGCCGGTCGTGCTCCGGGGCCGCCGCTCCTGCCTCGGTCCACGACGCGCACCCACGGTGGACGAACCCGCTGTGGGCAGTCTTCTCTTGAGGGGGTTGATCTTCTCTGTCATGGCGGGGGTTCCTTTGTCACTGCAGCCCGTACGATGCCTGCCGCGCTGCCTCGGCGATCTCGAACTGGTCGGATGCGAGCGCCTGGTTCTCGACGTCCCGCAAGATCTGGCGAAGCTCGTCCGCTATGCGGGACCGGTGCTCATCCGCCCATTGCGCACATGCCCGCAGGGGCTCGTCCACCAGCTCGCAGGCGTCGATCATGTGCTGAGGATCACTGCTCCCGGTCAGGGTGGCAACGATCCATTCGACATCGGTGTCAAGCCTGCCGATCCTCCACTCGCCCTCGCTGCGGAAGATCTCCGGCATCGTGTCCCTGATCTTCTTCGCGGTGCGTGTCCGTCTCGTGCGTGCGGCGGGACCCTCGCTCTCCTCATCCGGCCAGAGTGCTCTGCTCGTCGTGATGGCATCGGCGGCTGAACCATTGAGGTGCAGATAGGCCACCGCTTCAGCGGGCTTGCCGCTGGCTCTGGCACCGTCCGCACGGTAGATCTGCGGCCTGCCCAGCAGCGCGAGGGTGAACCTGGGGGCCTGCTCGTGAGCCGGTGGGGCCGGGATTGCGGGCTCCGGCGCCGGGATGGGCGCCCCCGACATCCCGTTCTCCATCAGGTTACTCTCGTGCTCGGGAATCACGCTGTCCCGATCCAGCATGGCTTCGAGGTCCTCCACGCTGATGCTCGGGGACCCGGCCGGCTTGTCGGCGTCGCCGGCGGGAAGGAAGTTCCGCACCGTGAGGTTCTCCACGGCCTCAGCCGCGGATTCGGCTTCCTGCCGGCGTTTCTGCCACGTGATGTCCATCGCTGAGTAGAGACCGTCTCCTTCCGCCACGAGATGGGGCCAGATCTTCAATCCGTTCGGGCCGGCGTTGACGATGGTGGCTCCGCCGTCCTCGTCCTCGGAGATGAACATCGCCTGCTCGGTGACGACGGTGTCGGTCATCAGCCCCACGTTCTGGGAGCGAAGACGGTTGTACGCCTCGATGGTGGCAGGGCCGGATCCCATGACGTAGATGGTGGCTGAAGTCCCGTGCAGGTCCTCCGGGGTGATCTGCTCAATGGATTCCACGAGGTGGAAACGGGATTCATCGTGGTACGGGGTGAGGAAGCCGACCAGCTTGGGGCCCAGCTCCCGGTAGCCGACCAGCCAGATGTGCTGGTTCCTGGCCCACGGCTCAGTGGCCTGCTCCATGACCTGACCGACCATGATGGCGGTGGTGAAACGGGCCAGGCCGACAAAGCCGAGCACTTCCCAACGGTTGGTGTTCACCAGCACTTTGGCCCCGGCCACCGAGTTCCCGATGGCGGTCAGTGCCGCGGTCTGCTGCCCGTAGACGGTGCCGGTCGACAGCACGAGCGCATCGGTGTGGGCGATGGCCCAATGGTCCTTGTATTCCTCGGAAACGGGATAGAAGGGTTCGTCCAGGTGCACGTCCTCGCCGAAGGAAAGGGTAACCTCGTGCTCCTTGATCTGTCCCATTTCGACAATGGGCAGTTCGGGTCGGTCTCCGAAATAGAACGCCACCTTCTCCATCGCGTCCAGACCGGTACCAACGGGCGTGTGGCTGATCTGATTGGTGGAAGACGGGATGATTCGACGGCGCCGATGAGTCCGGATGCCCTCCTGGGACATCCACTGGTCGATCTTCTCCTCGCGGCTGTTGTCCATCTCCCCTCCTCCTCGACATGTTGGTGCTTTGAGGTTCCCCCGATCGGCGGAACCTCCAGGACAAATTTGCAGCGAAGCTGAGAACACGAAGGCATCGAAGCCGAGGTCAACGGTACCGTGACGTGTGCCAATGCGCAGGAGGACCCCCGCGCTTTCGTCGACCAGAACCCGGACGGCTGGCTCATCATCGACGAGGTGCAGAGGACCCCAGTCTCCTTCTCGAGGGGTCTCCGAAGAAGCATCAGCTGACGGGGCGACTGCGCACCACGTGGCTGGCCAGCTATCTCTGTTCCTGTCCGATCTGCTTCCGCCGGGGACGCCGAATCTCACCACTGGCGAAGTGGAGCGCCCGAGGCGATGGTCGCGGACCTGGCGGTCACACTGCGCCTGAATCGGGAGACCGAGGCGCAGCTCGCCGCTCTCGCCGGCGCCGGGGCCAGGGGCCTGCACCTGGAGGCGTTCGTCGTGGCGGAGCTGCTCAAGCAGATGGGCTGGAGTGACCGGGACTACGAACGGTTCCACGTCCGCGCCCGTCCGGCCGGAAACTTGGCACCGGTGCCCGGCGCCGCCCGAGGTGGAGCCGGCGGTCCTCCGGGAACGCGTTTCCGGAGGACCGCACGTCTGCGAGCTCCGCACGACGACGACGTCGGCTCTGGGCGCTCGCACTGCCCGGGCTGCTCGGTGGGGGAGGGCAGCCGTTGTTAGCCAAGCGGCAAGATCACGGACGGGCTGGTCGACTCGGGCCTGTTCTGGGCGACGAACGTCGCTGGTGGAGTCGTAACACCCCATACCCGAGATCCTTTGCCCAGTGGGCGGAGCAATAGCCGAATGAGCAGCGGTACCGGGCCGAGGCGACGCGAAGGCCGGGCCCTGCACCCGCCATCTGGCCAAGATCACGCGCCGGTGACCCCGGCCAGCACGAGAGGAACGACCCCCACCATGACCGCCACAGGCGGCCGCCGGAATTCCACCTACCTCACCGGACAGGACGCCGGCGCTCCCTCCGTGGCCGGCACCACGGCCCCGCCCACAGCCGCAGCACCCGCGCCTGAGACCCCGTCTCCTGCTGTACCGCAGGAAACTGTGTCCGCTTCCGAAAATCAGAAGATCGAGAAGAGGAAGGCGTCCGCCACGGACACCCGCCGGCGCCTCCAGGTTGAGATGGACATGGATGACCTGGCCGAGCTGCGGTCGGCCTACAACCAGATCGCCCAGTGTGGGGAACCCCTCAGCGACTTCGTCGCAAGCATCATCACCGAGCGGATCAGGCAGTACCGCGACGAGGTCAACGGCGGCCGGTCCTTCGGCGGTGCAGGCACCGTGACCCGGGGGCGTCCCCTCAAGTACTGACCCGAGGGCTTGGGTCTTGTGTACTCCATTCACCTAACAGGGTTAATGGAATGAATGGAGTTTGCTCGGCCAGCAGTGCCCAAGAATTCCAAGGCTTCGCAAGTTGATCAGGTCGTGGAGCTGCGGTTGAAGATCTCCCTGACGGGTCTGCAGGCGGATGTGGTGGTCATTGACTGCCCGAACCGGCAGGATGGGCCGTTGACGCTGTCGGCGTTGAATGCGGCGGACACCGTGGTCTACGCCGCCACCGCCACCAGTGATGGCATCGACGGGGTGGACGGGGCGCGGCGCACGGTCCACAGTTCCGTCGGCACCGCCAGCAGCTCGGTGCCCCGGACACCCTGACCGAGGCCGGCATCGTCGTCGGTGGAGTGAAGGAGACGATCATGAGCCGGGCGGCGGTGGCCAGTCTCGAGGAGCTGCGTGCCACCGGGTTGTTCCTGGAGCCGTTGATTCCGGACCGGGCGATCGTCCAGGAGGTGCGGATTTCGGGGGAGTGGTACGGCCAGTACCGCAAGGGCTCCCGGGTGCTGGATGCCTACACGGCGATCGCGAAGAAGGTGTTGCGATGACCGAGCAGCCCGAGCGTCCCGCCTCGCTGGCCCGTCGCCGGCCCCGCCCGGCACCGGATGAGCACATCGATCCGGTCGACTACACACCCCCACGCGCTACCTCATCCCAGCCTGCGACACCGCAGGCGTCGTCCCCGCCGGTGCAGGCGGCACCGGTGGCGGAGCCTGCGGTGGCCGCACCCAAGCGTGGCCGCGGCCGGCCGCGGCGGGAACCCACGATCCAGCTCGGGGTGCGGGTGGCCCAGGACGTCTCCGATCTGATCGAGGAGCTCACCGAGCACGACGGCACCGCCCGTGCGGTGATCGAGAACGCCGTGCGCGCCTACGCCCAACAGCTCAACCGATAACACCCGGACCCCGATAGGGGAGGGGTGCGGCTGCGGGCGGCTTGCCCATGGTCCATGAGGAAGGAACCCGGCTCACCACTGCTGGTGGGCCGGGTTCCTCATTCTTTGGACAGGCGGCGGGATGGGGTAGGTGGTCCCGTTGGCCGTCGATCGACGCGGGTGCCCACTCCCCGTCCGCAAGGGGTCAGGGCCGACCCCCAGCGAGGCCTGTTCCCGGGCGCCAAAGGGACGACCAGCGCTGTCCAGGCTGGACGCGGGGCGTCCCGGGGGCACCGTGGCCGGGAACGGATCCTCAGCCCATCACCGGCTGCTGATCGTGCGGAGGGGCCATGGTGAGGGCCCTCGTGCTCGAGCCCTGCCCCGAGACGTTCCCCCGGTAATGCCGCGGCCGTGACCGCCGGCATCAGATCCCGATGTCTTGGAGCACCGGTCAGGCCCGAGGGGGTGTCCGGGTGGGGGAGTGGGGGGTCTACTGGGCGGCGTAGTAGGCGTCCTTGACGGACTGGTGAATACGGCCGCGGTCGGAAACCTCGTACCCGTTCTCCTTCGCCCAGGCCCGGATCTTCGCCGTCTCCGGGTTACCACCAGTGGAGGAACGAGAACCGGTGGTCCGGGCGGTCTTGGCCTGGGCCCGCCGGCCAGCGGCGGCGTAGGGGCGCAGGGCCTCCCGCAGCTTCTCCGCATTGGCGGTGGAGAGGTCGATCTCGTACTGCCGGCCGTCCAGACCGAACTGGACGGTCTCCTCAGCAGGACCGCCCTCCAGGTCGTCTTCCAGGATGATCTGCACACTCTGAGCCAAAACAGCGCCTTCCCTTAATTTTCGTCATGTCTTGAGCCGGAATACGCCCGCGGTCCTGAACGCCGGGACCACCCCATCATTCTCGCAGGGAGTGCGGAACGTCGAGGGGATAGAAAACGGAGATTGCCGTGAGCGTCTTCACCGACGGGTTCACCCTACCGGTAAGTCCCCGACTGTTTTAGTTTGAGTGTGGACAGGGTGCGGCTATCTGAATCTGGTTTTGGTGAATATGCTGGAAGTTCTCCTCCGCGGAAAATGGGAAGTATTGCTTCATCGAGGGAGTCTGTGGCTGACACTGGGAGCGGGCTGTGGCTGTTGCCACCGCTGACGTCGGCAATGGCGACCCACCAAGGAGTTCGACCAGGTAGTGAGGGTGCTTCATCTTCTCGCGCTACAACACGCGGCTCATACCGCGAGGGGCATTGCTTCCTCTACATCCGACGAGATGGGTACCGGCCATCGACGCACTGTTGGCTCACCGACTCCTTCGAAGTAAGTACGCCTCTTGTTGGTGCGCTCAACTTCAATTTCCACCCAGTAGTTCAGCAAGCGGGCGCACCCGTTGGCCACCCGCAGCGCCTCCACGTTAAGCGCCTCCGTACTGTTTCCCTCCGTGGTCCAGGAGCCAGCCGGAGGTGCAGCAGGCCAATCCATGTCCTTCAGCGGAGCCAATCGTTTGTACTGGGGATCTGGGTCGGGAAGCCCTGCGGCCTTCGCTTCCTTGCGGTCGCGGGCCTTCTCCGCGTTGAGGGCCACCCGCCGATCGTTCTCGGCCCAGAACTTCTCCTGCAACAGGTCTGTCCAGGCACGGCACTTTTCGATAAAGCTCTCCGGGTCAAACTGCGGAGCCTCAAGAACCATGGGCTCCGTGCACACCAGGGCCGCCCGCGCCGTCAGTAGAACGGGGCGCTGGTAAGCCAGAGACAAGAACGCCTTCTCGTCGAAGCCGTCGGTGATGACCGCGTTCGTCGAGGTCGCCCGCAACGGGCCTTCGATAGTGGTCACAGAGACCTGCCAGAGGGCCCACTGTCCTGCATGAATGTCGAGCACGGTGACGCCGCGTGGCGTGGTGTCTACGGGGGGCATAGTGACATCTCCTTATCGGGTTGCAATTGCAACCATAGGTGATGTGGTGGACGCCCTACCGATTTTGGGAGGTCAACCCAGGGATGGCAGATTCTGAGGCTCAGAAACGAACCGAACCCTCCCTTCGACGAGGGACGTGGAACCCATCAGGCCTCGACGTGGGGCCAAGGATCGGCGGAATTACGTGCCAGAGAAGTGCACGCTTCTTCATGGGACATCACACAAGAGGGTGGGCAACTACTTCGTGAAATGCTGAGGTTTGCATACGCGAAAGGAGTCCATGTGTCCATCCACCAGACGTCGACTTTGGTGCTGACAGATGAGTTCGAGGAGGCACTGTCTCACCTGGAGCGTGGGGAGAACCTGTTCCTGACCGGTAAGGCCGGTACCGGTAAGTCCACTCTCATCCGCCACTTCCTCGCGACCACGAGTCGTAATGTCGTCGTGGCAGCTCCCACCGGCATCGCTGCACTCAACGTCGAGGGCTACACGATCCACCGGCTGTTCTCGTTCCACTCCACGACCACCGTCGAGCACGTGCGTTCGCCCGAGTACTTCCCGAGGCGATTCATCAAGACCCTCCGAAACCTCGACACGCTGATCATCGACGAAGCGTCCATGGTCCGCGCCGATTTGTTCGACTGCCTGGCCCTCGCGCTGGAACGCTTCGGACCCAAGCGCGGCACACCCTTCGGCGGAGTGCAGCTGATCCTGGTGGGGGATCTGTACCAGTTGCCTCCGGTAGTGCTCGAGCCCGAGAACGAGTACTTCAGCACGCGGTACGCCACACCGTATTTCTTCTCCGCTGACCACTACGACCGGGATCACTTCCCCTTGGTGGAGCTCACCAAGGTGTTCCGCCAGGTCGGTGACTCACGGCTCGTCGACATCCTCAACGATGTGCGGGAAGGGGCGTTGCTCGACGAGGCTCGCACGGAGCTGAACACCCGGACCGACTCGTCGTTCCGACCGCCTATCGACGAGTTCTGGCTGACTTTGACCGCGACTAATCGGATCGCGGCCGCCCGGAACCGCGAAATGCTCGACCAGCTCCCCGACCCGGAACTGCACCACAGAGCCATCTGCAGCGGAGACCTGGACGGTTTCGATAAGCCGACCGAGGACAACCTCACGTACAAGGTCGGAACGCAAATCATGCTGCTGACCAATGACCAGGACGACCGTTGGGTCAACGGGACCATCGGGCGGATCACTAACCACCGCATTGAGAACGGCGACACGGTGGTCACCATAGAACTTCCCGACTCGGGAAAAGTAGAGGTGTATCCCCATACCTGGTCGATTACCCGCCCGGTGGTCGAAGGCGGAGTACTTCACCACGAAGTGATCGGAGAGTACACCCAGCTGCCGTTCCGCCTGGCGTGGGCCATCACCATCCACAAGAGCCAGGGACAAACCCTCGACCGCCTCGTCGTCGACCTCACCGGAGGCACCTTCGCCTACGGGCAGCTCTACGTTGCTCTCAGCCGATGCACGTCAATGGACGGGATCGTGCTGCGGCGCAGAGTCGAGCCGAAAGACCTCAAGGTCGACCAGCGCATCCGCCGATTCCTCCACTCCGGGGGAACCGAGACACAGACACTGGGCAACGTGTACCTCGGCATCTGCACCGTGGGCGACGTGGGTCGGACCTGGCGACCTCGCCCGGTGGAAATCGCCTTGGTTACCGACGACGGCACCGAGGTCACCACTCTGATCAATCCCACTCGCGACCTCGGGGACGCCCGTACCTCCTACGGCATCACGGCCAGCGATGTGCTCCTGGCCCCTCTATTGACCGAAGCCTGGGCCGCGCTGGCGCCTCACCTGGCTGGGCGGACGCCTGTCGGGATCCACATCGACCGCGACCTCGGATATCTCGACTACGAGCTCAAGCGCAATGGCTACGTCGCCCCCATGCCCATCGGTATCGAGATCAATGGATCGGACTTGTCTCAGCAAGAACGGGAAAACCTCAACGCCACCTGCGCTCTCGACCGCGCCCGTGCCCTACGGGACATTGCAAAGTGCCGGCCGCCATCGGACGCCTTCGCAGACGTCTTTCCCGATCCAGAGCCTCGAACCGGCTATCTCCTCACCCGGGAGCAAAAGCCAAGCAGCTTCAGCATGGGCGGTGTCCTTTCCGAGTCCTCGAGCTCCGAGGAGATCCTTGCAGCACACCTGCGGGCCACGGTTGGGCGGAGCCGTATGAACGACCGGAGCATAGACCTGCTCCGGGAACTTGAAGGCCACCTCGGACACCCCCTCCTCGATCCCCAGGGGGAGGAGAACGAAGAGCAGGATATTCACACCGTTCTTACGCCGGGTACTCGGGTGTGCTTTACCGGAACCTTCTACGACGGTGATGGCAGAAGGGTGGAAAAAGCCGACTATGAGGACCTCGCCACTCTTCACCACCTCGTCCCCGTCAAGACCGTGACCAAAAGCAAATGCGACGTCCTAGTCTGCGCCGAGGATGGGTCGCAGTCGAACAAAGCCCTGGACGCTGACAAGTACGGAAAACCGATCTTCACGGCAGAGGAGTTTCTTGCCTGGATCTCTCACTAGCTCGCGATGACCGGGCACTGCTGTTCGTGGCAGTGGACGACGAGCACGGTCAACCGCAGCAGGCGTGTGGTGGGTGCCCAGTGACGAGTTCGACAAGGGCGAGGGCACTCCCACCGCGGAAGGGAGGAACCGCTTCGTGGCATCCCTGAAGCCGGAGTCCCAGGATCAGTGGTCGCCTATCGGCTTGACCGGCTGGAGTTGCCCGGCGCGATCCTGCGGTGCCTGGACGGGTTGGAAGAATCCGACCGGTAGATTCGATCGTGCCCCCAGTGCAGTCGAGTAGTAGGAGTGACCCGGTGACGACTTCGGTCCATGAGGTGATGGAAGCGTTCCGGCAGGAGCGCACCAACTACGACCGGGGGGCGAAGTTCGAGGAGCTGATGGTCCGCTACTTCGAGCTGGACCCGATCTACTCCTCGACCTTCGACCGGGTGATGCGCTGGTCGGACTGGGAGGGCCGCAACGGCCAACCCGACACCGGCATCGACCTGGTGGCCCGGCACCGTGGGGACGGGTCGTGGACGGCGATCCAGTGCAAGTTCTACGAACCGCACCACTACGTGTCCAAGGCCGACATCGACTCGTTCCTGGCCGCCTCGGGCAAGGAGGGCTTCTCCAACCGGATCATCGTCTCCACCACCGAGCACTGGGGCGGCAACGCCGAAGAGACGATCAAGAAGCAGACCATCCCGGTGCAACGCATCGGGCTGTCGGAGATCGCCGCGGCCCCGATCGACTGGCACGTGGCCTGGCCAGCCGAGGACCAGCTCGAGGTCGACCTCAAGCCGGCAGCCAAGCACCAACCGCGCCCGCACCAGCAGGAAGCGATCGAGAAAGTCACCGCCGGCTTCACTACCCAGGACCGGGGCAAGCTGATCATGGCCTGCGGCACCGGCAAGACCTTCACCTCCCTGAAGCTGGTGGAAACCATGGCCGCCGCTACCCGGGAGCAGGGTCGGACCGGGGCGTTCCGGGTGCTGTTCCTGGTCCCGTCGATCTCCTTGATGTCCCAGACGCTGCGGGAATGGACCGGGCAGACCGCTCTGCCCATGGCCTCTTATGCGGTGTGTTCGGACACCAAGGCCTCCAGGGCAGCCGAGGACATCTCCACAGTGGACGTGGTGATCCCGGTGACCACCGACGCCACCAAGCTCGCCCACGCCATCACGGGAGAGGTGGGGGAGCCGGAAGTGTCGGTGGTGTTCTCCACCTACCAGTCCCTGCCCGTCATCCACGACGCCCAGGCCCAGGGCGCCCCGGGCTTCGATCTGATCGTCTGCGATGAGGCCCACCGCACCACCGGGGCCACCCTGGCCGGGGTGGACGAGTCGAACTTTGTGAAGATCCACGACGCCGACTACATCACCGGCGCCAAGCGGCTGTACATGACCGCGACCCCACGGATCTTCGCCGAGGAGACCAAAGCCAAGGCCACCGAGAACGCCGCGGTGCTCACCTCCATGGACGACGAGACCGTCTACGGCCCGGAGTTCCACCGCTTGGGCTTCGGCGACGCCGTCGGCAGGGGCTTGCTGACCGACTACAAGGTGCTGGTGCTCACCGTTGACGAGGAGTACATCGCCGGGCCGCTGCAGCAACAGCTGGCCGATGAGAACCACGAACTGACCCTGGACGACGCGACCCGGATCGTGGGGTGCTGGAACGGGTTGGCCAAGCGCACCGGCCACAACGGGGCCGGCGGCTTCGGAGCGGGGGAGAAGCCGATGCAGCGGGCGGTGGCGTTCCTGCGCGACATCAAGACCTCCAAGCGCCTGGCCGGCACCTTCGAAGAGGTCATCGACGCCTACGAGGCCGCCGGCGACAACATCCTGCGGTGTTCGGTGGAGCACGTGGACGGGACCTACAACGCCCTGGAACGCAACCACCGCCTGGACTGGCTCAAGGCACCCGTCCCGGACGGGGAGTGCCGGATCCTCTCCAACGCCCGGTGCCTGTCCGAGGGCGTGGACGTCCCGGCCCTGGATGCGGTGATGTTCCTGAACCCGCGCAACTCCGTGGTCGACGTCATCCAGTCCGTCGGCCGGGTCATGCGCAAAGCCCCCGAGAAGGACTACGGGTACATCATCCTGCCCGTAGCGGTGCCGGCGGGGATGGCCCCGGAGCAGGCGTTGGCGGACAACCAGCGGTTCAAGGTCGTCTGGCAGGTCCTCCAGGCCCTACGGGCCCACGACGACCGGTTCAACGCCATGGTCAACAAACTGGACCTGAACAAGTCCCAGGCCACTGACAAGCTGATGATCGGTCACGTCGGCGCCGGAGGCGGCGATGACGAGTACACCGACAAGACGAGTACGGAGCGGGAGCAGGAGGACGCGCTGCGCCGCGGCGTGCAGGGCATGCTCAACCTGGAGCTGGAGTGGCGCGACGCCGTCTACGCGAAAATTGTGGACAAGGTCGGCACCCGGACCTACTGGGAGGACTGGGCCAAGGATGTCGCCGACATCGCGGCCGCCCAGCAGACCCGCATCCGCGCCCTGGTCGACCAGGCAGACGATGCGGTGGCGGAGCAGTTCGCCGCGTTTGTGAAGGGATTGCGGGAGAACCTCAACGACAGCATTGACGCCGAGTCGGCGATCTCGATGCTCTCCCAGCACCTAATCACCAAGCCGGTCTTCGACGCCCTGTTCGAGGGCTATGACTTTGCCGCCCACAACCCGGTTTCCATCGTCATGGACACCATGGCCAACGCCTTGGAGGGCCGTGGTCTGGATGCGGAGATGGAGAAGCTGGCCGGCTTCTACGAGTCCGTGCGGATGCGCGCGGCTGGCATCGAAAACGCAGAGGGCAAGCAGCGCATCATCGCGGAGCTCTACGAGAAGTTCTTCAAGCTCGGCTTCCGCAAGCAGGCCGACGCCCTGGGCATCGTCTACACCCCCACCGAGGTCGTCGACTTCATCCTTCGGGCCGCCGACGACGTTTCTCGGGCCGAATTCGGCCGCGGACTTACCGATGAGGGCGTGCACATCCTCGACCCATTCACCGGCACCGGCACGTTCATCACCCGCCTGTTGCAGTCCGGGATCATCAATCAACACGATCTAGCCCGCAAATACGCCGGTGAGTTGCACGCCAACGAGATCATGCTGCTGGCCTACTACATCGCCGCCGTCAACATCGAAGCCACCTACCACGGGATGGCCGGCGGAAACTACCAACCCTTCGAAGGTATCGTGCTCACCGACACCTTCCAGATGTCGGAGAACAACGACACCCTCGACACTGAGATGTTCACCGCTAACAACGACCGTGCCGCAGCCCAGCTCGAGGCGCCGATCAAGGTCATTGTCGGGAATCCTCCCTACTCGGTTGGTCAGTCCAGCGCCAACGACAATAACGCGAACATGGGCTATCCCACCCTGGATGAAGCCATTGAACGCACTTATGCGGCACGATCCACGGCCACTCTTAAGAACAGCCTCTACGATTCCTACATCCGCGCTATCCGCTGGGCCACCGACCGCATCGGAAACTCTGGAGTTATCGCTTATGTCACCAACGGTGGATGGATCGATGGCAACACCGCCGACGGTCTACGACTTACTCTGGCGGAGGAGTTCTCCAGCCTTTACATATTCAACCTTCGAGGAAATCAACGCACCGCTGGAGAGCAATCTCGTAAAGAGGGTGGCAAGGTTTTCGGATCTGGCAGTCGCAACACAGTCGCCATCCTCGTGGCCGTCAAAAACCCTGCCCACATTGGGACTTGTGCCATCCACTACCGCGATATCGGGGACTACCTCACCCGTGAGGAAAAATTCGATATTGTAAACCACTCCACCCTAAACACCATCGAATGGCAAGTTATCGAGCCGAATGAGGCTGGAGACTGGACCAATCAACGCAACAGTATTTTTACATCGCACACGGCACTCGGAGACCGAAACCCTAAAAAAACGGGATACCCAATTTTCCGCTTTTACTCGGGCGGACTCAAGACGAACCGTGACACCTGGTGTTACAACTATTCGCACATCGCAGTCGAATCCAATATGCGCAGCATGATCGATGTCTATAATGAGCAAGCAAATCTAATTGCTAATGGATCGATTACGGCAAAAGAGGTCGACAACGATCCTTCACATATCAGCTGGAGTGCAGGACTCAGCGCCGATCTCATGCGTAATCGCCGCTTTCAGTTCGACGCAACCAATGTTATATCGGGTACCTATCGACCGTTTTCCAAGCAGTGGGTCTATTTCGGTGAAGGACTTAATGAACGACGGGGTTTGCTCCCCACAATGTTCCCAACTCCGTATCACCAGAACTGTGGGTTCTACGTAGTTGGTGCAGGCTCGGCGGTGCCCTTCTCGGTCCTCATGCTCGACGACGTTCCTAACCTGCACGTCACAGGGGCTGGCAGTGGTGGACAATTCTTCCCTCGGTGGACATACGAGAAAGCGAAGGGCCTCTATGGTCAGCTCGAGTTCGATAGTTCTCTCGGCGACATTGATAAGCATGGGTATCGTCGGATCGACAACATTACCGATGAAATTCTCGGTGAGTATCAGAATGGCTATGGCTCAGAGGTAACAAAGGACGACATCTTTTATTACATTTATGGCCTGCTGCATTCGCCGGATTATCGATCTGCCTACGCATCTGATCTGACCAAGATGCTTCCTCGTATTCCCAAAGTTACCACCGCCGCAGATTTCAATGCCTTCGCCTTAGCGGGCAAGCAACTTGCCGAACTGCACCTGGGTTACGAGGCCGTAGAACCATATCCACTAACGGAGGTTGTCAAAGGCGAAGCACCTACAGAAGCCATAGAGCTCTACCGGGTGAGAAAAATGAAGTACGGGCCTGGGAATGATAAAACGAAGCTCGTCTACAACCCTTGGATTACCCTCGAGCGCCTCCCCGCCGGCGCTCATGATTACATGCTCGGGGCACGGTCCGGGATTGACTGGCTGATCGACCGATATCAAATCAAGGTCGACAGCAAGTCCGGCATTACTAACGACCCCAACGACTGGGGTATCGAACATGGGGAACCTCGCTACATCCTCGAGCTCGTCAAACGGGTGACTACGGTCAGTGTCCGAACGGTCGAGGTAATCAGGAGGTTACCAAAGTTGGAAATTGCCGAGTCGTAAAAGGTGGGTCGTGCAGTGGGCAAGTGCGAAAATCCCGGCCCGCTCACAGCGACATTGGATCGTAGCGCTCACTCTGTGCCCATAGCGACGCTTACGTATCAAATGTTGCCCTGGAAGCGGCGGGGATAAAATAACGAAACTTCACCAAATTTTCCCTTGTGGGATTGCTTTCCCTTGTGTGTACTTCATCCACAAACACAGCTGCCCAGTAATCGTTTTGGTTTCGCAAGATCGCAGCGTCCCCGACGCGGATTATGCGGTATCGAGAAGAGGCGTCCCACGAAGATGCATCGCCAACTTCTTTGGGGGTCTTCACGCCCGGCGCTAAGGCGACGGTTTTGATATTGGGAGGGGTGTTGTAAATATAGATAGAACCATGGGCCGCGACAGAAAAGTCGAGAGTAAATTTTCGTTCTCCGGTCCCTACTATGAAATGTCCGTTGTTGTTCGTATAATCGAACGAGACCGCCCCTTCGAGTGCTGGCATTGAATAGCGTGTCTGGTCGTGCAACGAAGTGCCGGGAAAGTCGTCCCCGGCCTGAGGTATGAAGGGATTGTTGCCGAGTGGGGGTTTTGGTGTGGCTGGTAAGCCATGGAGTTCTTGAAGTAATTCGTAGTATCTATCCTCGTACATCTTGTCATCGCGGAAGTCGACGTACTTGGCGGTTCCGAGAAATCGGGGGAGCTTACCTTCGGGGTTGTCACGGATTACCGGGATCACTCGATTTCCGTGGAGGTTCTTCATGAGACTAGGGGCGATCATCTTGCGTTCGTAACCGACGCCGCCTTCCGCCGCATCGGCCTTTCTTGCATACGCCGACGTCACGATGGCAATGACTCGGTATGTGTCGTCCCCTGCGCGCTCCATGAAGAGACTAAGGTCGCTTCCCGGCCGGGTGTCCCAGCGGTCAAGGGCAACATTTACTCCATGGCTGCGTAGGCGAGTGGCCAGTTGGATTACCCAGTTGCTGTGAGTTTCGCTGTCCCACGAGTAGGAGACGAAGGCTAAAGGTTCCTGCGCCTCACCGGTGTTTTCCACGAATGTCCTTTATTTTGCGATTGTTGCTATGTGAAGGCATAGCGCATTCAATGCTGTGGATTCGCCCACACAAAGCGAAGTTTACATTTTAGTTAATCGCTCAAATATGCATCACCTGTAGCTAGGACTACCGGATCTCCTCTCCTTACAAGAAGGAGTTCATCTTTTATGTTCGATTTTAAAGTGTCTTGTGAATCGACATTAAGTGTTTCCACTCTGTCGGGAGTGGCGGAAAAGCTAGTCCCTAGGACGCTGGGTCGTCCACGTATAGTGCGAAACGTCCTCACGATCGATAAGTGAGGGCCAGTTACCCTTACAACCTTGACAATGGCCTTCGGATATTCTACTTCGCCAAGAGACATTTCTGTGTCTGGATCGGTAACGGGAATAAGCTCAGAGGCAAGGATTGCAAATCGATCACCCACCTCGACCCCATCTTCGTTCCCCAGGTTGATGGCCGCCTCCCTTTCGTTGAGGAGGGCGGCAACTTTGCCCCTTAGTATTGCTTCACCCATTGTTCTGGACCTCTGTTTCGCTAGATATTTTGAACCTGGCTTTTTCTACTGCGTCCGGATGAAATACTTCCCAGTCTTTGATGGCTTCGACGTAACCTTCCTCGAGGTAGCTCAGTGTGACGCTTAGTCGTCCCATGGCATTGCGTGACTCGACTGCCGTCAATTTGCTTTCATGGAGTTTTTCGACTTCGATGCGTGCATCGGCTGCCCGCTGCCCCACAGTCATAAGTCGTGAAATGGCGCGCTCAGCCATGCTGGGATCGGCACGACCCAACCCACTAAATACCCAAGAGGCGCCCAGCTGTGCCGACAGAGCTAAGGCAGCCAAAGTTCCTTGCGTTTGGGCACTAGGGGGTTGCTCAACGTTGCCAAGGACAGCAAGGAGAACAGTGAGTCCAGCTCCACTACTGAGGAGCGCTATGCCCCAGGCCTTCTTGCTGTTCACGTGCTCCTCGTGCTTCTTTCGAGGTAACTCATGATTTTCATCCTAGACATCCTCGCGGGCTGGTCGGGCTCCGTACTTCCGCGTCCGTCGATTCACGCGGTCGATGTCTCGCAGCCCAAAGGTTGTGCGACGCCTTGGTTGCGAGACTGGAGCCAGTAGGAGAAATGCGTGCCTTGGTGCCAGCTTGGAGCCCTTGACCTTGTAGCAACGTCAGGAGATCCTGACGATGTCAGGGTTTCATGACACTTCGGAGGTAGACGTGCTCGAGCACGACGGACAGCAAGGCGTGACGGCGCCGCACGCAGCATGGGAGCTGGGGGCGGCCCTGGCTGATCACTCCGTGCCGGTGGATGGCCGTGACGGGGTGGCTGTAGCCCAGTTCCTGCGCATGGCCGCGGATGCCTGGGCGGCCGCGAAGACCGAGGAGAGCGCCGACCGTGCTTTGGAACGAGTGAGGTTCCTGCGCCTGCTCGAGCGCGGGGCCGGCGTGGCGCTGCGCGACGCCGTGGGAGACGCCCGGGGGAGCGGGGCCTCGTGGGCCGGGGTGGGGTGGGCGTTGAACACCTCCCGGCAGAGTGCCTATGAACGCTTCGCCGGCTGACCCTGTCTCTGGTGAAGGTTCGCTGGCGGGTGAGACTGAGTCTTAGGGGCTTTCGGCGTGTTGACGCGTATCGCAGGCCAAGGGATAGGAGACGTCGAGGTTGCGAGACAAACGTGGGGTTGCCGCCAGAAGCTCTCAAGTGACACGAGTCAGGTCGGACAGTCTCCCGCGGCCCGTCGGGATACCTCTGTCGATGCCGCCTGAACACTGACCCTCGGGCGCCGGGCGGATTCAACGGCGATAAGGGTTCAATATTCGCTCGGCGTTGACAACCTCACTGGATGCCCTGGCTCTCGCCTGGCTCCGGTGGCCAGCCGGCAGTGCAGCGGACAGGCCGTGGGGTAGGTGTCGACGGCGCGAGAGACCGGGGGTAGAGCGGGTGGCCGTCCTGGGCCGGCCGTAGGATCCGTTGCATGCACTCCACCTACGGCCCCGTGGACGACCGCCGGGATGAGGGACGTCCTGGGCGTGCTGCCGGCCTGACGCTGGCCGGGTGGGCGGTCGGATTGGTGATGACCGGTCTGGTGGTGTGGAGTCCCCACGTGCTGTTCGGCTACCACAGCCCGTCATTGCACCTGGTGCTGGACTCGGCGGACGCGTGTGTGGCCCTGCTGGTGGCGTATCTGCTCTCGGGGCGGTTTGTGCGGCGCCGGAAGCTGCAGGACCTGCTGCTCGCCCAGGGGCTCGTGTTCCTGGCGGTCGCCGGGCTCGGCCTGTCCTGGGTGGGCGAGTTGTTCAGCGAGGACCGCAGTGGTGTCCTCGAGGTCTGGCTGCCGCTGACGCTGCGGCTTGTCGGTGCGGTCCTGGTGGCGGCCGCCGCGTTGGTGCCCCCGGCCCGAGAAGCGCCCCGGGTGTCGTGGCCGTTGCCGGTGGTCGTTCCCATGGTGGTGATCGGCGTGGCGACCTTGGCCCTGTGGGCCGGGCGGTCCGGCCTGCCCGTGGCTCTCGATCGGCCCGGTGACGTGGCTGCGCAACCGGCGCTGCTGGCGGGCCACCCCCTGCTCCTGAGCGTCCAGGGAGCCGCGGCGCTGTGCTTTTTCGTGGCGTCCATCGCCTTCACCCTGCGGGCGGCCAACCGGGCCGACCCGTTGCTGCGCTGGCTGGGTCCGGCGTGCGCCCTGGCGGCCTTCGCCCGGGTCAACTACGTCCTGTTCCCCTCGCTCTACACCGACTGGCTCTACACCGGTGATCTGCTGCGGACCGGCTTCTACCTGCTGCTGTTGATCGGGGCGGCTCAGGAGATCACACAGTACTGGGACGCCTCCTCCCGGGTGGCCGTGCTCGAGGACCGGCGCCGCCTGGCGCGTGAGCTGCACGACGGGGTCATCCAGGAACTCGTGCTGCTACGGATGGAGGGTTTCTCCCTTCCCCCCGACCTCCCCGTCCGGGACCGGATCCTTTCTACCAGTGACCGGGCGCTGGATGAGGCCCGCGCTGCGGTGCACGTCCTCGGCCGGGGTGGGGACGAGCCTTTGGGTGTCGTCCTGCAGCGGACGGCGCGGGAGCTGGCCCAGCGCTACCACGTCGAACTGGAGACCGATCTCGACCACTCCATCGACGCCAGCCCGGAGCAGCAGCACACCTTGTTGCGCATCACCCGTGAAGCCGTGGCCAACGCGGTGCGCCACGGTCGCGCCGGGCACCTGCATGTGCGTCTGAGCAGGGACGGTGGCCGTCGGCGGCTGGTCGTCCAGGACGATGGGACGGGCTTCGACGTCATCCGGACCACGGGCGCCGAGGCGGGCTATGGTCTGATCAGCATGCGGGACCGGGCCCGGACTCTGCCCGGGTCTCTGGAGGTGACGTCGCAACCCGGGGAAGGAAGCGTGGTGACGGTGACGTGGTAGCCCGTGATCGGCTTCGGGTCGTGATGGCCGATGACCACGCCCGGATCCGGGCGAAGGTCCGTCAGGCCCTGGAAGCGGGCGGGTGCGAGGTGTGCGGAGAGGGAGCCACCGCCGAAGAAGCAATCCAGCTCGCCACGCGGCACCGCCCCGACGTGGCGCTGCTCGACATCCACATGCCCGGCAACGGGATCCACGCCGCTCAGGAGATCCGTCGCACTCTGCAGCAGACCGCGGTTGTGATGCTCACCCAGTCCGGGGAGGACGAGGACCTCTTCGACTCCCTGCGGGCCGGCGCCGCCGGATACCTGCTCAAGAGCACCGACCTGACCACCCTGGCCGGCGACCTGCGAGGAGTGCTCACCGGGGAAGCCGCCATGTCCCCGGCACTGGTGACCCGCATCCTGCAGGAGTTCCGGGGACCCAGCCGACGGGTCTTCGGCCGGAAGTCGGAGGCCGCGGCCAAGCTCAGCTCACGGGAGGCGGAGGTCATGGAGCTCCTGGCTGAGGGCCTGTCCACCCAGGAGGTGGCGGACAAGCTGTTCCTCTCCCCGACCACGGTGCGCGTCCACGTCTCGACCGTCCTGCGCAAACTGCGCGTCAAGGACCGCCAGAGCGCCTTCCGCGTTCTCCGCGAGGAGTGAAAAATACTGGTCCGTATGGCGCAGAAGCATCGGACATATCTCCATGTATTCCTGCTAGCGTCTTGATCAGCTCAGGCGAAGCTCTTGGTCACAGCGATAAGGAAGGCCTTCCCGGTCAAACCGGGAAGGCCTTCCTTATCGCTAGGCGCGGCGGGAAATATTTGCCGGCTCAACGGAGTGAGAGGCGGAGGTCAACCGATCGCGACCCGGGTGTCGCCCACCTTTACGTACAACGTGGTAGGTCCAGTTTCGGTGGTCTGCTCGGGGTTGATCGCCGTCCAACCGGTGGGGCAAGTCAGGTAAGCAGGACCATCGCTACCGGTGACTACCTCCACCGGTGTGCCTGAATACCCCGAAAGGGTGAAACCCGTGATTTGGTTCCGTTCACGAGCGATCGCATCGACGACTCCGGACGTAGTCGTGGTGGTCGTCCTCGACCGCTCCTGCGTCTGAGGGCCAGCGTCCCTGTCACAAGTCCAAGTTCCTACTGTGGTCGACTCTGTCACCGCTTCGAAATCGACCTGCCCTGCGTTGTCCTGCAGCTGCTTGTTGTTCCAGCCGAAGGCCAGTTGCACGTCGCCCTTGCCGACGAACCCGTTGCCGGTGGCCGGGTCGAAGGTGACGGCCGCCAAGGCGGGCGCCGCGAAGGCCATCGTCGCGGCGAACGTGGTGGCCGCGATCCCGGACAGAATTCTCTTGTTCATGGTGTTCCCCTAAATTGCGCGCGCCCTGATGAGGGCGTCCTGTGTTGAAAAGAGCAGAGGTCAAAGGTTTCCGTAGCCGGACCGGTGTCTTTCAGCTGCGGATCCCGGAATCGTTGAGTCGATCAGTAGTGACGGAGACCGTCCTCCTGATCTGCTGAACCTGGTTCCAGGCCTTCTCCCCTGCATGGGCGGCAAGCCCCCGCCTGCCTTATTAACCAGATTAGGCGCGAAGAAGATCTTGTTGTTTATGTGAAGCGTTCAAACGCCTAAACGCACCCCGTTTGCTTATGTGCAGTTACTGAAGATTGGGTGATGTCGTTCGGAGTTGACGTTCGGGAGGTAGTGCAGGGGTAATTGTGGAGGCTTCAGAAGCCTCCAGCGATGCACCGGGGTTTTGGAGGACTGGGTTGATGACCTTGGGCGTTGCATGCGCGGTTCCGGGGTCTCGAAGGAGGCCGGGATGCGTGGGCTTTCACCGGTGCGGAGGCTTCTGGGGGTCGACGTCTGGGCTGGGCAGCCCGAGGAGCCCCGTTACCTTCTTCGTAGCTCCCCCGTCCAGCAGGATGGGGGGTGCTGACCGGTCGGTTGCCGGCATGATCGTTTGCCCCCAGTCTGTGAACCGCAGCGACAAGTGGCGGTGTTCTGACGGAGCTAAATGGCGGCATCGAAGTCTTGCGGCCCGATCGGAGTCGCCGGGCCGGCCGAGTTCGGGGTAATCAAGGGTTTGACCCGGCTTTGATGTCCGTCCCACTTCCTTGGTAGTGGGACGGCCAGCGGGGATGTCCCTCTTCGACGACTATGGATAGCGAATGAGGTACCAAAAGCTAGGCCCATAACAAAGTTCCGGTTAGACCGTACGGAGTCGACTTCCGGTACCCTGACGGCATGGAATTGGGCTACGCGCGGGTCTCGACGGCCAAGCAAGACCTCGATCGGCAGATCGATGCCCTCCGGCAGGTCGGGATCGCGCCCGAGCGGATCTATGTGGACAAGAAGTCCGGGGCCACCACGGATCGTCCCGGGCTGGCTGCGGCGCTGGCCTACGCCCGCCAGGGCGACGTGATCGTCGTGCACACCCTGGACCGACTCGGACGCACCGTGCGCGACACCCTGAACCTAATCCACGACCTCGCCGAGCGGGGAGTGGGAGTGCGCAACCTGGCCGATCCGATCAAGGTGGACTCCACCAATCCGAGTGATCCGATGGCGCAGCTGGCGGTGGTGCTGCTGGCACTGTTCGGGCAGATGGAACGCACCTACACCCTCGAGCGCGCCGCTCATGCCCGGTCGGTGGCCACCGCCAAGGGGAGGCGGATCGGGAGGCCCTCGGTGGTGGATGCGGACAAGCTGGCCTACGCCGCGCATCTGCGCGAGAGCGGGCACACGATTGCTGAGATCGTGGCCAAGACCGGGATCACCCGCACCACTCTCTACCGCCATCTCCCGCCCCGGCCTCCGGATGTTTTGACGGCTGGGCCGGTCACCGCTGTCGAGCTCGACTCCGGTGCCGGTTCGACGGACTGATCCGGGCTCAGGCCCGGTGATGGGGCAGTTGTTCCCCGTAGAGCAAGACGTCGCTGCTGCCAGGGCTTTTCGGTGACAGGGGCATCGACTCTCGATACCGCTCCTGGTTAACCGTGGTCCGGCTCGAGTGCTCCCTGGGGTCGCCGGTGACATCGTCGTTCACGGCGCCCCGAGTGCCGAACGGACTGTTCTGTTCATATCCGAGGTGGTGCCGCCCGAACCGGACCCGCTTTCACCGGTCCACGGGCTACCTGCGGTCTATGGGACATGACAGCAGCGGCGGTTCCGATTCTTATCCGGATGCTGATGGGTCGTGACGGTGCAGGAAGTCGCGCACTACTTCGAGGTAGCGCTGTGGTTCCTCGAGGTGAGGGACATGGCTGCTCTCCTCGAAGACGACCAGCTCGGCTCCGGGCACCAGGCTCTGGTAGTACGCGGTTTCCTCAGGCCGGGTTTCGCCGTATCGACCGCAGAGGAACAGTGTGGCCACTTCCAAGGAGCTGAGGCGGTCGGTGACGTCGTAGTCCTTGTGGATGCCGGTGAGGGTGAACTCGTTCGGGCCCTGCATCCGCTCGTAAATGGACTGGTTCAGCTGGTTGAAGGTGCGCATCAGGACCTCGGGCCAGGGATCCAGCCGGCACACGTACCGGCTGTAGAACTCCATCGCCGCTTCCTGATACTCCTCGGAGTCCGTGGTGCCGGCCTCTTCATGCCGGTCCAGCACCGCGCGCACCTGCCCGGGCAGGGCCGCACGAAGCGCCGCGGCGCCGGCGGCGAAGCGCGGCATGCTCAGACAAGGGTCCGACAGGATCAGGCTGGCCAGCCGTTGCGGTGAGCCCAGTGCGTACTCGGTGGCGACGATTGTTCCCCAGGACTGGCCGAGCAGGTGGATGCGGGGGTAGCCGAGGGTCTCCAGGACCTGGCCCAGTTCTTCGACCATCCGCTCGTTGGTCCACAGGTTGAGGTCCTCTGGGGCGTCCGATTTGCCGGCACCGAGTTGGTCGTAGAACACGACCGGGCGTTCGTCCGCCAGAGCTTCCAGCGGTTCCAGATAGTCGTGGGTGCCCCCGGGGCCGCCGTGCACGGTGACCAGCGGGACAGCGTCTCCTGCCCCGACGACACGAAACCACGTGCGGCCCCCGCGGGTCTCTACGTAGCCTTCTTCCACGTGCAGATCAGTAGCCATGGTGCTCTCCGTAGAACCAAGAAGAAGTTGGTACCAGCTCCTTCCATCGATTAGACGCCTGCCCTCAAACCGCGTCAACGGCCCCGTTCGAGAGCATGCGCGCCAGGAACGTCACTGCTCTCAGTGGATCCTTCTCCCGTCAACGACGGTCCGGAAGTGGGCAACGGCCCTGTCGCATCTGCCCCGTGTTGGCTTTTTCGTCGACACTTCGAGCTCGGGGCGTTCCGGTGAGACGAACGAGGGCGGTGTACACCGCCTGGGCCTTCGGGGTCCGCATGGCTTCGAGGTGCGCACAAATCTGCTGGAGCGTATGGGGGTCCAAGCGGTGGCCCTCGGCGCTGTCCCGGCACGCCGTCCAGTCCACAGCGGCCGCGTAGCGGTCACTGATCAACGACTCGTGGAGGTGACAGTAGAAATGCAGGGGAGCTGCCGTGAGCTCCGAAAAGGTGGCCGCCGTCCAGGCCACCACCGGCAGCACGGACACAGCCTCCTGGGCGCACCCACTCACCTCACAGATCATCCCTGGTGTCATGGCGCTACTGTGCCGGGGCCCGCGGCCCACGGATAGGGGTCCGTGCATCTTCATGCGTTTATGAACTGGGGTGCCCACGGCAAATGGGGGAGGGCATGTCGGTGGTACAGCGGGGTAACCACCGGCGGGGGACCCGAGGAGCGCAAAGGCAAGTCCCAGGCATTCACGACTGATCCCCTCCGGCACTATGCGCCTCTGGGAAACTCGCATCCCATGGGATACGAGACGTCTCATCCCAAACATTTGCGGCCGCATAATCCCGCGGATCCGGGTGTCTCGCATCCTTGTGCTTTATCCATGCCCCTAGAATCGGGTGCTCAACGTCAGTTGCGAGACAGATGAGGTAGACATGGGGAAGCTCATCGGGTATGCCCGGGTGTCGACGCGTCAGCAGGATGCTGACCGCCAAGTGTCCGACCTCCTGGGCGCTGGCGTGCGGCGCGATGACATCTATACGGACCATGGAGTGTCTGGAAGCCGCGCGTCTCGTCCAAACCTCGATAAGGCGGTGGCCGCGCTCGAGTCGGGGGACACCTTGGTCATCACCACGTTGGATCGGCTGGGGCGGTCGACGCAGAACATGCTGGCCTTCGCCGAATCGCTGCGGGGGAGAGGCATTGGGCTGCGGGTGCTCAACCTCGGTGGGGGAGACGTGGACACGGCCACCCCGATGGGCTCGATGGTCTTCACTGTCATGGCCGCTTTGGCGCAGATGGAACTGGAGATCAAGCGGGAACGGATCACCGATTCGGTGGCCAAGCGCAGGGCCGCTGGCAAGGATCTTGGTGGGCGCCGCCAAACCTTCACCGATTCTCAGATCCGCAATGCGCTGCGGCTCATCGAGTCCGGGGAGCCGGCCACTCAGGTGGCCCGCGACCTTGGCATGTCGCGGGCCACCCTGTACCGGCGTATCAGAGACCTCCCTATCCCTGTTGCTTGAACGGGATGCCGCCGACAACGTCGATGTTGCAGAAGTAGCTCACCAGCGGATGGACCATCGTGCCGGTCCCGTGTGCTTTCCCGGTTCGGCATCTGCGGTGCCCTTGAGGTGGCAGGATACGCACGGCTTGAACATCAGTTCCCAATCCCCGTTGGAGATCACCACCCAGCACAGAGCCTGGGTGTAGGCGGGAGGGAGTGGGGAGATGGTTGAAGTCCCCTGGATGCTCGGACGCCGGAGAGATGGCCCTGCTCATGGGGCTGTGTAGACGGTTGTGCCTTCGAAGACCGTGGCCAGCACTTGGGTGGCGCCGGTCTCCTCAATGGGGATGTCGAAAAGGTGCCGGTCCAGCACGATGAAGTCCGCGGACTTTCCGACCTCCAGGCTGCCTTGCACATCCTGCCGCCCGATGGCGCGGGCCCCGACGATGGTGACGGCCTCCAGGGCTGCGGTGAGATCCACTGCTTGGTTCCCGTGCTGGAGCATGCCTTGCAGGCCGGGGAACAGGTTGGGATTCTCGGTGATGATCCAGTCGGAGCCCACCGTCATCCATGCCCCGTGGTCCAGTACGGTGCGGAATCGGAAGCCGTCCTGCAACCCGTACTCGGGGATGTGCCACATCGCCGGCGACATCTCCGCGGTGACGTTGAGCTCCTGGAACCGGCCGTAGTCCTGCTCACTGATGAAACCGGCGTGGGCGACCTCGTGGGCCGGTCCCTCCGGGCCGTTGTGCCGACGGACGTGGGCGATGGCGTCCAGGGCAGTGCGCACCGCGCCTTCCCCGGCACAGTGGATCTTCACGGTCAGCCCGGCGGCGTCGAACCGGGTGAGAGCTTCGGTCAGCTCGGCCGGTGGCACGAGGATCTTGGACTTCTCCACGTCTCCTTCCTCTGTGAGCCCGGCTTGGGTGGTGTGCGGGGGCAGGGGAGCTCCGTCCAACCAGATCTTCACGAAGCCGGTGTCCACGTGCTCGCTGCGCCATTGATGCCGGTTCTCGATCAGCTGGTCCAGCTCGGCGGCACTGGCCCCGCCGAAGCCTTCCTCGCGCCAGACGAGGTGGGCGGCGATTCTCAGGTGCAAGGCCTTTTGCTGCTCGAGGGCCCGGAATGCCCGCAGTGCCTGAGGGTTGGCCGAGGCCTCCTGGACGGAGGTGATGCCGTAGCGGTGACACATCGATACGGCCCAGGCCACGGCCTCGGCGCTGACCTGCTCGGGGTGGTCAGGTATGGCCCGCATGACCGGCCACCGGGCTTGCTCCACCATCTCGCCGGTCAGTTCACCGCTGCTGCGGCGAAGGAAGCGGCCCCCCGGCGGATCGGCCACGGTCTCGTCGACGCCGGCCAGTTCCAGGGCGCGGGTGTTGGCCAGGCCGTGATGGATCGAGTAGTCGTAGAGAAATACCGGCTGGTCCGGGAAGGCCTCGTCCAGGAACCGCCGATCCACCTCACCCACGGCCGGAGGGAAGAACTCGCCGCCGACGACCCACTCGTTGCCGTGGGCATCTCGGGGATGGGCGCACGGGCAGGACGTGAGGTCCCGGATGATCTGCCGGCTGTCCGCACCCGGGCTCAGGCGGGGCTCAAAGCGGAACTTCAGCCCGCTGAAAAGCAGGTGCAGGTGGGCGTCATGGATGCCGGGCATGACCATGCGGCCTTGCAGATCCACGATCTCAGCCTCTGACGGGGCCACATCGCGGATGTGGTCCTCGGTGCCGATCGCCGTGATCGTGGGGCCGTCGACGAGCATGGCTTCCGCCCAGGGCTGCTCGGGGTTGACGGTGTAGATACGGGCATTGACGAACGCTGTGCTCACGAGCATGTCCTTTCCGGTGGTTGCCTCACAGACCCAGCTGGGCAGCCGCCGCAGCACGATCCCAGTAGCGGTGCGTTTCGGTGATCTTGCCGTCACCGACGCTGTGCACATCACAGAAGGCCAGCGAGGTCGATCGGTATGTAGGGGAGACCTCCCCGGCCGGAGTGATCAGTGGCCCCTCGTGCACGCCCACACCGTTGAACTCGGCCACCACCACCTCGCCACCGCCACGCACCACCAGGTCTTCACACCGTCCCCGTGGGAAAGGGGTGCTCCAGGCGAAGTAGTTGTCCTGTTGTCCCTGGGCTCCCGTGTACCGCTCTCCCGTGGGGACGTTGAGCCAGAGGGCGTCTTCCGTGAAATGCGCCAGCCACCGTTGAAGATCTCTGTCGTTGTAGGACCGATAGAGGCTTGCGATCAGCTCGACGGGTGAAGTGGTGACAGTGGGCATAGCAGATCCTTTTCAGAGATCACTCCCGCGCATACGCGGATTGAAAAACTGGCGAGAACGTTGGCGCTCATGCCACAGCACTCCATGTCGCGGCCGCCCGGAAGTTCAGCGGCCGCCGCGTGAGAGGCCAATCGATACGTGAGACCACGGCAATTTCGTACGAAGGTGGCGTCGGCCCCCTGGAGGTCCCGACGCCACCGTCGTCTGCGGGCAGAGTTGCTCAGCTGTTGATGACCTGGGGGGCGCCAAGGTGCTTGAGGCCTTCCACACCGAACTCCAGGCCGTAGCCGGACTGCTTGGCCCCGCCGAAGGGAATCCGCGGGTCGACGTTGCCGTGCTTGTTGATCCACACCGTGCCGGCCTCGATGCGGGCGGCGACTTCGCGGGCCTTGGCGGGGTCAGCCGACCACACGGAAGCGCCCAAGCCCACCTCCAGGGAGTTGGCCATCTTGATGGCCTCCTCGAGGTCGGTGTACTTCACGATGGGCAGGGCCGGGCCGAACTGCTCCTCGGCCACCAGCGGGTTGTCGTTGTCCAGATCGGCCACCAGGGTGGCCGGGTAGAAGAACCCGGGCTTGCCAGCCTCGGGGTTCCCGCCGATGAGCACCCGGCCGCCGCCGGCCTTGGCCTTCTCGACGAGGTCGGCCACGACGTCGTACTGGGCCTGGTTCTGCAGCGGGCCCAGCACATTGTTCTCGTCCAGACCCGGCCCCATCGGCATAGCCGCGGCGATTTCGGTGAGGGCCTCGCACACGGCGTCGTAGACGTCGGCGTGGACGTAGAGGCGCTTCAGTGCGGCACAGGTTTGGCCGGTGTTGATGAACGCCCCCCAGAACAGGGTCTCGGCAATGGACTGCGGGTCGACATCGGGGAGCACGATGCCGGCGTCGTTGCCGCCGAGCTCCATGGTCAGCCGCTTGACGTTGTCGGCGGAGTTGCGGATGATCGCCTTCCCGGCCGGGGTGGATCCGGTGAACATGATCTTGTCCACCCCCGGGTGGGCGACCAGGCGCTCACCGATCTCACGGTCGCCGGTGACGACCCGCAGCACGTCGGCCGGCAGCACCTGGTTAATCACTTCCACCAGGGCCAGCACGGACAGCGGGGTGTAGCCGGAGGGCTTGACCACCACGGTGTTGCCCATGCGCAGGGACGGGGCGATCTGCCAGGTGTGGATCATCATCGGCCAGTTCCATGGCCCGATCGCCCCGACCACGCCCAGGGGCCGGTAGCGCAGCTCCGCCTTGGTGCCCTCCTCGTCGACGAGGGTCTCCGTCTCCAGTTCCAGGGCGGCGGTGGCGCGCAGCCAGGCCGCGCACGCCCCGACCTCGAAGCGGGCGCCTGCGCCGTTGAGCGGTTTGCCCTGCTCCCGGGAGAGCAGCTCGGCCAGCGCCTCGGCGTTGGCCTCGACCGCGTCGGCGGCTGCGTTGAGGAGCGCCGAGCGTTCGGCGTGGCCGCGGGCGGCCCATTCCGGCTGCGCGGTGCGGGCGGCGGTCACGGCCGTCTCCAGGTCCGTGAGGGTGTGCTGGGGGGCCCGGCCCACGACCTCTCCGGTGGCCGGGTCGAGCAGGGTGCGCCCGCCCTCGGCGGGCTGGATCACCGCCAGCAGCTCGGCCGCACTCGCGAAGGTGGACAGGGCGGGGGACGCGGCAGTCATGGAAGTACTCCTTGGTCGTGATCGGGCGGATCGCGAAGATCGATGGATTCCAGGTCGGCGCCACGCAGAAGGCGGCGGCGACCTCGTGGAGGGGTGGAGCCGGGGCAGGCCTGACGGCGGCTGAGAACCTGCCCCGGCGGTCTGTGGGTGGAGGCTCAGGCGGTGAGCCGGGCCTCCACGGGGCGGGGCTGGGCCAGCAGCTTTTGGATGCGGCGGGCGGCGGTGAGTCCGCTTTCGATGGCGCCGTCGATGAATCCGCCCCAGCCGGTGGCGTAGTCGGCTCCGGCCAGGAAGACCCGTCCGTCGGGGCGCTGGAGGTCTTCGAAGCACTCGGTGAGGTGGCCTGCGTAGTGCATGGGCCAGGTCTCCCCGGCGTACTCGTCGTCGACCCAGTTGTGCCCGGTGACCTCCAGGACCTCCAGCCCGGGTACGAGCTCGTCGAGCATGGCCTGGGCGGCGGTCACGTCGTCGATGGGCACCGCGGTGGCGTCGGGGCCGAAGGCAACCAGGGTGGTGGTGTCGGTGTCGAAGTACTCGGCCTGGACGAAGTTCAGGGGCGATTCGGCGGGCGCGAAGGCCACGAACCGCTCCTGGCGCCCGGCCACCTTGATCCACAGCTTCGCCCCGCGCCCGGCCTGGCCCCGTTGGGCGGCCTTGACCTTGGGCGCGGACAGGGCGGGGGTGAACTCGATCCCGCCCAGGGCGCCCAGGGGCAGGGTGACGACCACGGCCGCGGCGGTGTGCTGCTGCCCGTCGGCGGTGGTGACGGTCGCGGTGCCCTCGGCCTGGTCCACGGCGGTGACCGGGGTGTTCAGGTGCAGGTCGATGTCGGCGTCGGCGCGGATGGCGTCGATCAGCGTTCTCGTGCCGCCGTCGATCTTGTAAGTGGCGCAGGCCTCGAACATCAGTTTCCAGTCCCCGTTGGAGATGGCCGCCCAGCGCAGGGCCTGGGTGTAGGCGGCCTCGTCCAGGCGGCCGTTGAAGTTCAGCGCCCAGAACGAGCGCACCAGGTCCCGGACGTCGGGCTCCAGGTCCAGGTCGTCGATGGCCTGGGCCAGGGTGGTGCTGTCGATCTCGGTGCAGACCGGGTTGTGCAGTGGCTCCCAGGGCAGCGGGAAGATTTCCCGGGAGCGGGCCAGCAGGGCGGTGTTGGCCTCGTCCATCAGCTCGAGGATGTCCTCGGCCCCGCCCTTGACGATCTGCCCGTCGATGCGGTGATAGCCGGTGGTGAACTCGGCCCCGGCGACGGGCCGGATACCGTAGCGGCCCATCTCGGCCCACACGAAGGGCTGGATCCAGTGCACCCAGGTGCCACCGATCTCCAGCGGCCGGCCCATCCGGTCCTCGAGCCAGGTGCGTCCGCCGATGCGGTCCTTGGCCTCGAGCACGGTGACGCTTCGGCCGCGCTGGGACAGTTCCCGGGCGGCGGTCAGTCCGGCGAAGCCGGCGCCGATGACGATGACGTCACTGGTGGTCTCATTCATGGCGAACTCTTTCCGAGGATTGGCAGATCAGCTGTAGACGAAGAACTCGACGGTGGGTTCCAGAACCTGCCACCGGGTCATCGCGCCCTCGTTGAAGGAGGCCATGGACCCGGCGGTCAGCTCGAGAGTGTCTCCGCCCTGGACCTCGATGCGCAGGTGGCCGGAGACGATGTAGATGCTCTCGTCCTGGTGGATGGGCAGGTCGAAGGCCTCGGGGGCCTGTCCGGGGGTGACCTCCCAGATCCCGGCCGAGAGGGCCTCGCGATCGCCCTGGCCGGGCTTGCGCAGCCAGCGCACGGTGCCGACCTCGAAGGGCTCCGGGGCGGTGTCGGCGGTGTCGGCGTGGAAGACAGCGGACGTGAGCTCAGACATGGTGATTGGTCCTTTCGGTGCAGGTGTCGATGGAGACGGACAGAGGGGTTCAGATCAGCGGTGGTCAGCAACCGCAGCGGCCGACGAGGTGGGTCGCGGGTCGCGCAGCAGAGGAAGGCGGTCCTGGACCCGGCGGCGGTAGAGGTAGAGCACCAGGGACAGGGCCAGGATCCCGACGCCGATGGCCAGTTCCTTCGGTCCGCCGTAGCCGGTCAGTTCACTGGACAGGGCACCGACCACCAGCACCACGGTGGTGTAGACGACCAGCACCGCCGCCAGGGGCACCGCGTAGCGTCCCACCCGGAAGGGGCGGTCGTACTCGGGGTGGTCGAGGCGCAGGACGAGGAAGCCGGCCAGGGCCAGCAGGATCGCCAGCAGGTAACCCAGGTTGGCCGCGACCAGGATGGAGATCGGGTTGGCGATGAAGACGATGAGCACGATGTTCATCACCACCGCGGCGTAAATCGCCCGGGCCGGGACGCCGTGGCGGTTGGTCCGCTCGAGCTGCTCGGGCGCCAGCCCGTCCAGGGCGGCCCCGTAGAGGGCGCGGGAACCGTCGGCCATCGACGCGTTCACCCCCATCAGCAGGGCGGCCAGGATGGCCAGCAGCATCACGTCGGCCAGCGGTCCGGCCGGCAGCACGCGGGTGAAGGCGGTGACGAACATCCCGGCCGGATCCGCCGCGGCCTCCTGCTGGGTGACGAGCCCGCCGACGCCGAAGGGCACGAGCAGGAAGATCCCGAAGGTGTAGGCCCCGGAGGTGAACAGCGCCTTCTTGCCGTCCTTCTTGGACCGGTACTCGGGCATGAAGGCCGCGCACATCTCGGTGCCGTAGGCGGTCCAGCCGATCAGGTACAGCCAGACCAGGGCCAGCTGGATCGTGGCCCAGGGGTCGGTCGCCAGATCGCCCAGGCCCCAGGTGAGGTTCGGGGCCTGCCACTGCCCGGAGACGAGCGGGGCGGCGATGAACACGGCGAAGGAGGCCAGCAGCAGCACCCCGATCACCTTGTTCACCCAGGCGGCCGGCTGGGCGCCGAAGAGGTTGGGCACCATGATGAGCAGGATCAGCCCGATGCCGATCAGCTGCGCCGGCCCCACCTGGGCGACCCCGAGGTTCAGCGCCCAGGTGGCCTCGGGCAGCCAGCGGGCGGTGATGATGGCCCCGGCGGTCACGCTCACGATGGAGATCACCGCTGACCAGCCGAACCAGTAGCCGAAGGTGGCCAGGGCCCCGGCCGGGGCGAAGCGTTCCCGCCAGGCTTCGTGGGCGTAGATCGGCACCCCGCCGGGCTTGTCCGGGAAGATCGAGGCCATCTCGGCGAACAGGCTGTTCTGCACCCAGCCGATCAGGGCCGCGAAGGCCCACAGCGCCATCGCCGACAGCCCCCCGACCACCGCCACGGTGGCGCCGAAGGAGACGTAGAGCCCGCCGGAGACGGCCATCGACATCGCGAAGGCGTCCTTCCAGGACAGCCGCGCGTGCAGCCCGGTGGACGTCTCGCCGGGGCCGGAGGTGCCCTGCGTCGTCGTCGACGGTGAGCCCGGCGTTGCCGGTGTTGATCCGGCCGTAGCGCCGGAGGTGGTGGGTGAAGACATCAGGTCCCCCTGGGATCGGGTGCTGCTGGAACCACGCGAGTCGCCCTTCGACGCGCAGCGCAGGTCTGAGACGAGCAGATGAACGCCACGCCCACAGCGGGCTGCCGTGACACGGGTCACTGTGCGTGACAGCACAACTCTGCACGTGCAGAGTTTGAATGGCAAGAGGCAGTGGCTAAATATCTTCGACTGACGGTGAGGGCGTCTGGGTGTTCGCCGATCAGGCGCTCATGGGGCCCTCGAAGCGAGGCCGCCAGGTAGCGTGGACGGCCAGGGGTTTCTGAAACCGGGGCGATGGCAGGAGTGCAGATGGCGGGACGCAATGGGGTCTACGGGGCAGGACGGGAGGCCCTGCTGGATGCCGTCATCGAGCTGGTAGGGCGCGACGGGTTGAAATCACTGAGCTACCGCAAGGTGGCCGAGATCGCCCGGGTGGACAACACCTTGATCTCCCATCACTTCGGCTCCAAGACCGCCCTGCTGGAAGCCGCCATGGACCACGCGGCCCAGCGCACCCTGGAGGGCACCGAGTTCGACCGGATCTTCCACGGCGCGATCGCCGACAACGTGCTGGACGCCGTGCGGGAGTCCCCTGAGAGGCAGGCCTTCCAGTACGAGATGGTCCTGGCCTCCAGGGCGATCCCTGCCCTGCGACCGGCAGCCGAGCGTCTGTACGGCGCCTACGTCCAGCGCATGCAGGCGGCCCTCGCCGCCGCGGGTTACGAGGCGGACGAGGCCGTGGCTCGACTGGTGTTCGCTGCCCTCGACGGACTGGTGTTCCAGCGCATCACCATTGCCACCGAGGACCAGACGCGATCGGCGCTGGACCAGGTCGAGCGGTTGCTGCCCGCAGGACGCAGGGTGTCTCCGGCAGCTGATCAGACGGCGTAGCGCAAGAACCCCACGAGAGCTGGCGTCGTGGCCGGCGGAGCGTGGGGTACGCCAGCCAGTAACCAACTTTCATGTCGCGGTGGAGTTGCTCGCCTGTACCACCACTGCACAGACCGGGACATTACGTAAGGCCGTTTAGCGGCCAACGAGCCACGGGTGCTCGGGACTGATGCACGATCAGGTGTCACCCATCCCTGCTTAGTACCCACGCCGTGGCTGTGGCTGACCGAGTTGCCGCTGAGCCGCCTGTAGCGCCGAATAGGATGGCTGGGCCACCCCGTCCCCTCTGGTGGCGTGAAGGAGCAGCCCCGTGACATCCCCCCGCATCGCCTTCCTGGACATCGACGGAACGATCCTCGACCACGGCAAGGCCATCGCTCCCTCGACCGTTGCAGCGATCCGGGGGGCGCGCGCGGCGGGGCACCTGGTGTATCTGTGCACCGGGCGTGCGGCCGGGGCAATTCCCGGTGAGGTGAGCGCGATCGGTTTCGACGGGGCGGTCACCAATGGCGGCGCGTATGCCACCAGCGGGGAGGAGACCGTGGTGGCCGCGACCATGCCGCGTGAGGCGGTGCAGCGGCTCATGACCTATTTCGAGGGCAGCGGCATCCTCTTTTTCCTGCAGACCGATGCCGCCGTCCACGCCTCCCCGCAGGTGCAGGACAAGTTCAACGCGATGATGCGCCGCTGGGAGAGTGACCACGGTGAGCCGGACGAGCCGCAGACCGCCCCGCAGGAGGCGCCACGAGCTCAAGGTCTCGCCGAGGTCGACCTCGACCGTGTCGCGAAAGCGGTGTTCCTGGGGGAGTCTGTGGACACGGTCACCCGCGCCCAGGAGGAGCTCGGCGACCGGTTCCACATCGTGCCCGGGAGCATGCCGCTGCCCGGTGGGTCCAACGGTGAGGTCGGGATGCGCGGCACCACCAAGGGCTCGGCCATCGAGTCGGTGCTCGAGCACCTCGGCCTCGACCGGGCGTCGGCGATCGGCATCGGTGACAGCTGGAACGACGTGGAGATGTTCCAGGTGTGCGGGACGGGCATCGCGATGGGCAATGCCGCCCCAGAGCTGAAGAGTTTGGCCGATGAGACGACGACGAGCGTGCGTGAGGACGGGGTGTGGAACGCGTTCGTGCGTCACGGTCTCGTCGCCGGCGAAGTACTCATCCCGGCGGCGTCCTGACAGCCGGTAGAGGTTCGCGGTTACCCCCGCGCTGATCGGTATGGAGTGAACCCCCTGGCACACCGCAGGCGGCCAGTCCCTGCAGCCTGGGAACCGGGCCTCTCGAATGCGGGCAGGGCAGCTCGGCCGGCTGTCCGGGCGGTGCGGGTTTCGTGGGTCGTCGGAGGAGCTATCGCACCCGGAGATCGTCGACCATCCGGGCGACGTGCAGGGTGAGGTAGGTGACCTCGTCCTCGGTGAGCGGTTCCCCCAGGCGCAGCTCCAGCACTGCCTGCAGTTTCAGCGCGGTGCCGAAGGCCTCCGGGTAAGCCTCCCGGATGGCGGTGCTGAGGCGGGTGGCGCCCTCGTCCAGCTGGCGGCCGGTGTGGGCGCGGACGAAGAAGTAGCGCAGGTGGGTGATGAAGCGGGCGGCGTTGATGGTGTTGCGGTCGAACGGGCGGCCGTAGGCCTGCTCGAGGACCTCGAACAGCTGGGTGAAGACCCCGGTCATCTGGTAGGTGAAGGACAGGTCGCCGGTGGCGAAGCCGGCGTTGACCAGGTGCAGGGCGATCGGGACGGCTTCAGCCTCCGGCAGGAGCTGCTCGAGGTGGGTGTTGACGTGGTCCAGGACCCGCTGGGCGATGCGCAGTTCGTCGGGGTAGAGGTGGGCAACCTCGGCCCGCAGGGGGTACTCGATGTCGATGCCCTGGCGCAGGCGTTTGATGGCGAAGCTGAGGTGATCGGCCAGGCCCACCACCGTGGTGGCGCTCAGGGGCGCGGCCATGTCGGCACGCGCGAGCTCCAGTGCCTGGTCGGCCAGCAGCAAGTGCTCCGGCGGAATCGCCGCGACCAGCGCCCCGAAGTTGTCCGCGTCGCGCCCGTCCTCGGGCACGAAGACGCGCACCACCTTGGTCTCGTCCACCGTCTGCCCGGGCTTGGCTTGGAAACCGAGACCGCGGCCGGTGAGGATGACCTCGCCGCCGGTGGTGTTGCGGGCGAGGACAACGTTGTTGTTGAACACGCGCAAGACCTCCACGTCGTCCTCCTTTCTGTCGGTTCCTCCGGAGTCAGTTCCCCGAAGGGGGGTGGGGACATTCTCGTGCCCCCACCACCGGGTGTCACTGCACCGTTACTGCTGCAGTGCGGCGCCGTTGGTGGCGATGACCTGGCGGTACCAGTCGAAGGACTTCTTCCGGTGCCTCTGAAGGGTTCCGGTGCTGTCGTCGTTGCGGTCGACGTAGATGAAGCCGTAGCGCTTGCTCAGCTGCGCGGTGGAGGCGCTGACCAGGTCGATGCACCCCCAGGTGGTGTAGCCCAGCAGCTCCACCCCGTCGGCCACGGCCTCGCGGGCCTGCACGAGATGGTCGTTGAGGTAAGCGATGCGGTAGTCATCCACGACGGTTTTGGTGCCGTCGACCTCCACGAGCTCATCGACGGCCCCGAGCCCGTTCTCGACGATGAACAGCGGCTTCTGCCACCGCTCCCAGTAGTCGTTCATCACCACTCGCAGGCCCTGGGGGTCGATCTGCCAACCCCACTCGGAGGCCTCCAGAGTCGGATTCGGAACACCACCCAACAGGTTCCCAGCACCTGTGACCTTCTTCGCCGGATCCGCGGTCTCGCAGCTGCTCATGTAGTAGCTGAAGGACACGAAGTCCACCGTGTGGGTCAGGTCCTGGCGGTCCTGGTCGGTGATCTCCAGCTCGATGCCGTTCTCGCGGAAGTGGCGCAGCAGGTACCCGGGGTATTCCCCGCGGCAGTGGACGTCGCCGAAGGCGTAGCTGTCGTGTGCGGTGTGCATCGTGGCCACCACGTCCGCGGGGTCCGGGGTGAGCGGGTAGACAGGCATTGCCAGGATCATGCACCCCACCTGGGCGTCGGGCATGATCTCCCGGGCCAACCGGGTGGCCCGGGCCGAGGCCACCAGTTCGTGGTGGACGGCCTGGTAGAGGTCCTGCTGGGACAGCTGGTCCTTGCGCGTGAGGATCCCGCCGGACATCAGCGGGAAGTGCAGCACCGAGTTGATCTCGTTGAACGTCAGCCAGTACTTCACCCGGGCCCCGTAGCGCTCGAACAGGGCCCGGCAGTAGTTCTCGTAGAAGCCGATCATTTCTCTGGAGGTCCAGCCCCCGTAGGTGCGGGCCAGGTGCAGCGGGGTCTCGTAGTGGCTGATCGTCACCAGCGGCTCGATGCCGTGGCGCTCGAGCTCGTCGAGGACCCGGTCGTAGAAGGCCAGGCCTTCCTCGTTGGGGGTCTCCTCGTCACCGTTGGGGAAGATCCGGGACCAGGCGATGGAGAAGCGGAAGACCGTGAAGCCCATTTCGGCGAACAGGGCGATGTCCTCGGCGTAATGGTGGTAGAAGTCGATCGCCTCGAGCTTGAGGTTGTCCTCGGTCGGTCCCTCGGTGGGCGGCGCCGTGATGCCCTTGGGCATCACGTCCTGAATGGACAGGCCCTTCCCACCTTCGTTGTAGGCGCCTTCGATCTGGTTGGCGGCGGTGGCCCCGCCCCACAGGAATCCCTCGGGAAAAGTCGTCGTCATGAGCTGCTCCTTCATCTGTCGTCCGTCATTCATCGGTCATGTCTGCTGCGGGTCCCGTGCAGGCCTGCTCTCAGATCTGCACGGTCACGGCCGGCTGGCCATGGGTCATGGTGCCCTGGGCGACGGGGACCACGTCCGCGAGCTGGGCGGTGTTGGTGATGACGACCAGGGTGGTCGGGTCGTAGCCGGCCTCGGCGACGGTCTCGAGGTCGACGACGGCCAGGAGGTCTCCGGCCTGCACGTGGTCGCCGCGGTTGACGGCAGGGCTGAAGCCGCGGCCGTCGAGCTGGACGGTGTCGATGCCGATGTGCACCAGCACCTCGACCCCGCCGGGGGACTTGATCCCGTAGGCGTGCCCGGACTTCATCGCAGCCTTCACGGTGCCGGAGATCGGGGCGTAGACGTGCCCGTCGGTGGGGACGATGCCCAGGCCCTTGCCCAAGGCACCGGAGGCGAAGACCTTGTCCGGGACCTCGGCCAGGGCCACGGCACGGCCGTCGACAGGGGCGAGGACCTCCACGGTGCCGGCGACCTCGGTGGCCGTGGCCGTGCCGGTGGGCAGGGTGGCCGTGGCCGAGGTGGCACCGGCGGCAGCACCGGTCGCCCCGGTGCCGGCCGAGGTGTCGGAGGACGTGGTGCCGGTCTCGTCGATCGGTGCGGGAGGCGCGGTGACGGCCTGGGCCTCCCGGGTGCCGAAGAGGAAGGTGAGGGTGAAGGCGATGACCACGGCGATACCGGTGCCGATCAGCTGCAGGGTGAAGCTTCCGACCTCGGTGTAGGCGGGCAAGGCCAGGGCTGAGGCGAAGACGAAGGAGCTGGCCGCGCTGCCGCCGGCGGAGGCGATGGCCCCGCCCACGATGCCGCCGGCGATGCCGAAGTAGAAGGGCTTCTTCAGGGGCAGGTTCACACCGTAGATCGCCGGTTCGGTGATCCCGGCCAGGAACCCGGACAGGGCGGCCGGACCGGCCACCTCACGCCGGGCGGCGTTGCGGGTCCGGGCGAAGACGGCCGCGGTGGCTGCGGCCTGGGCCAGCACGGCGGCCACCAGCGGACCCATCAGCAGCGAGTAGCCCTGGGTGGCGAGATCGTTGATCATGGTCGGCACCAGGCCCCAGTGCAGGCCGAACAGCACGAAGACCTGCCAGAAGCCGCCCATGATGGCCCCGGCCAGCCAGGGCGCGAAGCCGAAGATCGCGTTGATGCCGGCGGACAGGCCCTGGGCGGCGAGGGTGGTGATCGGGCCGACCGTCATGAGGATGAACGGGACCATGATGAGGATGCTCAGCAGCGGGGTGCTGAAGTTGCGGAACGCCGCGGGGATGACCCGGTTGAGGAACCGCTCCAGGTATCCCTGCAGCCAGACCGCCACGATGATCGGGATCACCGAGCTGGTGTAGCTCATCATCACCACCGGCAGGCCCGCGAAGGACACCGGGGCACCGGCGGCGGCCAGCTCCACGATCGAGGGGTAGACCAGGGCGCCGGCGATGGCCATGGAGGTGAACTGGTTGGTCTTGAACCGCCGGGCGGCGGTGATCGCCAGGAACAGCGGCAGGAAGTAGAAGATCGCATCGGCGGCCGCGGCGAGAATGACGGAGGTCTGGGACTCGGCGTCCAGCCAGCCGAATTGGGTGGCCGCGCTCAGGAATGCCTTGAGCAGACCGGCTCCGGCCAGCGGCCAGATGATCGGCTGGAAGATCGAGGAGACCAGGTCGATGAACCGGTTGAAGATGTTCCCGCTGGGAGCATCGTCGCCACCGGCGGCCGCATCTTCGTCGCCGAACTTGGTGATCTTGCCCAGCTCGGCGTACACCGTGGGCACGTTGTCGCCGATCACGACCTGGTACTGACCCCCGGCCTGCATCACCGTGATCACCCCGGGCAACTTCTCGACGGCGGCCTTGTCCGCCTTCGAGTCGTCGCGCAGCTTCAGCCGCAGGCGGGTGGCGCAATGGGTGGCGGAAGCGATGTTGGCCTCACCGCCCACCTCCTGCACGATCCCTGCGGCCAACGACCGGTAGTCCACAACAGCCATGACAGGCCTTTCTCTCCGATTTCGGGCACAAAAAAAGACCCGAGCCGCACCAGTAAGTGCGTCTCAGGTCTTGCCCCGTGTCCGGGTAACAATCCTGTGCAGGCCAATATCGCCCGCAAGGAGCAATTTACAGGTGAGTGGCATCACATGCAAGTGGCCGGGCGTCACGCCGGTGGTCGCTCGCCCAGCATCAACCGCTGGTGCCACAGCCCGTCAGACCAGTCGTGCTCCACCGTCGACGTGGTGGGTGGTGCCCGTCGTGTAGCCGTTGTCGATCAGATGTACGACCGTGGAGGCGATGTCGATAGGGCGTCCGAGCCGCCCCACCAGCAGCGCCTGAGCTTGTGCCTGGAACGTGGCGTGCTTTTCCTCCTCCGACAAGTGGGACCAGCCTTCGGTGTCGACCATCCCTGGGCTGACAGCGTTGACCCGCACCGGGGCCAGTTCCACCGCCAGTGATCGGGTGAGGCCCTCGACGGCGGCATTGACCGTGGTCACGGCCACGGTGCCCGGCGCGGGTCGGTCCACGGCCACGCCGGAGAACATGATGATGCTGCCCGTGTCGGGGAGGGCGGGGGCGAAGGTTTTGACGGCCCGGTAGTACCCCCAGAACTTCGCCTCGAAGACCTGCTGAGCCTGTTCGACCGTCAGGTCCTGGAAGGGCGAGTAGGTCAGCGCGGCGGCGGAAAGGACCAGGTGGTCCAGGTGGTCGATCGCCTGGGCGGCGGCGTCGAGGCTGGCCTGATCGGTCAGGTCGATGGCGATCCCCCGGACGTTGGGCCCGATCTTTTCGGCGACGGACTGCGCGCGGGCCCGATTCACTCGGTCGTCGCTGGTCGCGAATTGAAACGCATGGCGGCCAGGCAAGACACGCATTGGTCACCATCTCCCCGGTGTTGACGACAGAGGGCTCCCGCGAGGGAGGGGAGGGTGGCCCGGCCACGCGCTACGACAAGCATGTTGTAACCGACCGACCGACCGAGCCGGGGCGGTACAGGACCTCAGGGGAAGGATGGGACTGCCCCGAGCTCCATCGGCGTGGGGTAGTCCCATCCATTACATCGAGATCGCCGGGCTTTCGTGGAAAAGGCGGTCGAGGCGATCTTCTGGGAGTCCTGGCCGGCTCGAACACCTTCCTCATCGCCCTGCTGCCCTAGTTGCTCCTGGTGGCCCTGGTCTGCGGTCTCGGCTATGTGGCCTACCTCCGATCGAACAATCCGGAAATCTACGACGCGCTCAACGAGGACCTGGAACGGGTCGACTGGGATGGCATTAGACGTGGAATGCGGCGTAGCGGGCACAATGAACGGGCAGTGCCCCGGGGGATCGGCAGGTTCGCCGTTGCGCTACTGACCGCTGCCGCTTCCCCGGTTCGGAGCGGACGCCGGCAACGAAAGGACCGAGATGGCGGGAGAACTCGACGACCTGCAACGTCGCATCGTGGCGGCCTTGCAGATCGATGGTCGTGCGTCATGGAGGAGGATCGCGGCGGTTCTCGACGTGCCCGAACGGAGCGTGGCTCGTCGCGGCGCCGAGCTGCTGGCCCATGGTGCCGTCGGGATCGTGGGAATACGCCCGCAGCCGACCCATGTCATCGTGAAGGCCACGTGCGCGCCGGGAACGTCCATGGTGGCCGTGGAGGCGTTGGCCCGCCGTCAGGATGCGAGCTTCGCCTACAGGGTGACGGGCGGGGCGGACTGTGTGGCTGAGCTGCTCATCGAACCGACGCGCTTGGGGGAGATCCTGTCGCTAGAGATCCCGGCCATCGCAGGGATCTCGAGCACCAGGAGCTATCCGGTCCTCAAGTACTTCCGGACCATTCGTTCCTGGCGGGCCGAGGTGCTCTCCACGGCTCAGGTCTCGGCCCTGGAGAGGCCCCGCACCCGCGACGTTTGGCCGCCGGCGGTACGACCGTCCCTCGCCGCGCAGGACGAGCAGATGCTCGCCGTGCTGCGCGAGGATGGGCGGGCGAGTTACGAAGTGATCGCCCGTCGGGCCGGGGTTTCGGAGAGCACGGCGCGACGACGGGTGGACTGGCTGCTGGACCAGCAGGTCATGCAGATCCGGGCCGTCGTCGAACCGGCCCTGCTGGGCCTGCCCGTGGAGGCCCTGCTGTGGATCCGGGCGGCTCCGCGACGCGTTGACGACATCGGGGCGGCCTTGGGTCAGGAGTCCTGCGTCCGCTATGCCGCGGCGATTGCCGGTGACCACCAGATCCTTGCCGACGTGACGGTCGGTGGCCTCGGTGACCTGTACCGCTTCATCACCGGGTCACGCTGGTCCCAGGCGGTGGAAGGCGTGGAGGTCTCCGTGCTCTTGGGAGCGCGCAAGCGTGGCGGCAGGATCATGCCCTCCGGTTGATCCCGGCACGCCCTGCAGCAGGTCCGGTCGTCGGGCGGCCCACCGGGTGCGCTCTTCGAAGGCCTTGCCGTACCGCAGCAGCTGCACGTCCTGGTAGTGGTCCGCGGCCAGCTGGAACCCCACGGGTATTCCATCGGGGGTGAAGCCGGCCGGAATGCTGAGCACGGGCAGCGATGTGGCCGATAGGACGCACGCCGATCGCATCCAGTCCAGATAGGTCTCCGAACGCTGTCCTTCCACCTCGGCCGGGTAGCGCAGGGCGGCGTCGAACGGGACGACTTGGGCGGCCGGGCTGAGAAAGAAGTCGAAGCGGCTGAAGAAGGACCGGACGTGCTGCTGCAGTCGCGTGGCGGCCGCGGTGGTGTCGATCCAGTCCTGGGCTGTGAGCGCCCACCCCTGCTCCACGTTCCATACGACCTCGGGCTTGATGAGGTCCCGGTGCCGGCGCACCAAGTCCCCGAGTCCTGCGGCAAAGGTCAGGGCACGGTTGGCGTGGAAGACGGCATCGGCCTCCTCGAAGTCGATGGATGCTTCTTCGACGGTGGCCCCCATGTCCTCGAAGACCGAGAGCTGTGCCTCGAGGACGTCGCGAACGGCGCGCTCCACCGGGATCCTGATGCCGAAGTCCGGCGACCACCCGATGCGCACTCCTTTCATGGTCGTGTCGAGGGAGTCGATGAAGGCGTTCCCGGTCAGCGGGGCAGGTGGGCTCACCTCCGGGGCGGGGCCTGCGACGGCCGACATGAACAGGGCGAGGTCCTCGATCGTGCGGGCCATGGGCCCGGTCCTCCCCAGCCACTGCCAGGCGTCCATCGGGGAGGGCATGGGGATGACGCCGTAGGAGGGGCGGAAGCCGAGGACGTTGCAGAAAGAGGCCGGGATTCGGAGGGAGCCGCCCATGTCGCTGCCCTCGCCCAGAGGCTGGATCCGGGAGGCGACGGCGGCGGCGACCCCACCGCTCGAGCCGCCGGCGCTGCGGTCGGGGGCATAGGGGTTCGTCGTGGTCCCGAACACCTCGTTGAAGGTGTGGGAGCCGGCACCGAACTCCGGCACGTTCGTCTTGCCCGTGGAGATCACACCGGCCCGGCGGAGCCGGTCGATGATCAGGTCGTCGCTCTCGGGGATGTCGTCCCGGAGGACCAGTGAGCCCTGGGTCGTGCGCATGCCCCGGGTGCGGTGGGTGTCCTTGTGCGTCATGGGCAGCCCGTGCAATGGCCCCACCGGTCCGCCGGCAGCGGTGCGCCGGTCGGCACGGTCGGCGGCTTCGAGCGCCCCCTCGGCGTCGAGGGTGACGACGGCGTTGATGGTCGGGTTAACGTCCTCGACGTGTCGGAGATGGGCCTCGACCAGTTCGCGGGAGGAGAGCTCCCTGGTTCGCATGAGGGCGAGCATCTGGGTGGCGCTCAGTTCGAGCAGATCGTCCATGGTTCGGCTCCGTGTGGGTGTGGGGAGAGGGTGTGCTCCGCAGTCTTCCGGGCACGGTCCCGCAGGTGAAGAGTGGTTCAGATCTCAGCCTCGAATGGTGGAATCGGCCACGAATTCGACCGATTCCGCCATCCATTGTCGTCAGAGCGCGATATGACGAAGGTTGTCGCTAAGCCTTCGCGCCACCTGTTAGCCACATCACACGCTGAACGATCCGCCGGAAAGGTGTCCCCTCATGGATGTTCCGCCCACTGTTGTCCGAGCTGCCAGTTCTTCGACCGATATTCTCGCGGTGGCGAACTCCCCGTTCCTGTGGCTGTGCGCCCTCGGGGTCTTCGCGGTCATCGCGGTGCAGTCACTCATCTACGTGAAGGCCGCCCGCAGGGCGGCGCCCTCCATCAGCATGAGCACGCGTGAGCTCAACCGCTCACTGCGTGCCGGAGCCGTGGCCTCCATCGGCCCGTCGATGGCAGTGGTGCTCGTGGCCATCGCCCTGCTTGCGCTCTTCGGGACCCCTGCCGTGCTGATGCGGATCGGGCTCATCGGCTCGGCCGCCGCGGAAACGGCCTCGGCGAGCATCGCGTCCTCCACGATGGGCGCCACCCTGGGCGGTCCCGATTACACCCAGCAGGTCTTCGCCGTGGCCTTCATCGCCATGAGCATCAGCGGTGGCATGTGGATGCTCGCCACCTTGCTACTCACACCCGTTCTCAAGCGGGGCGGGAACAAGCTCTCACAGGTGAATCCGGCGGTCATGCTCATCATCCCGGGCGCCGCACTGCTGGGCGCGTTCAGCATGATCGCCGTCACGGAACTCCCGAAGTCCGGGGTGCACGCCGTGACCGTGCTCGTCTCCGCCGCGGTGATGGGCGGACTGCTCCTGCTCGCCCGCCGGCTCCACGCGCACTGGCTGAAGGAATGGGCGCTAGGCATCGCGATCTTCGTGGGTCTCACCGTCGCCTTCATCGCCCACACCGCCTGAATCCTCGAGAAAGGACCCACATCATGAGCACTGCGACCGCGGTCACTGGCATGGAAGCCTTCGACCGGACGACCTCCACCTGGGGGCGGATCACCATGCTCCTGGGGCTGGCCCTCTCACTTGCGGGCCCCATGTACCTGGTGTTCATAGCAGACCTGGGGGTGACCCTCACCCACGTCCTGACGGCCTACGCAGCCGTTGCCGCGACGTTCCTCATCTTCGCCGTCGTCGAACCCCTGACCTACTTCCCGATCCTGGGACAGGCCGCCATGTACCAGGCCTTTATGATCGGCAACATCTCCAACAAACTGCTCCCGGCGGCCGTCGTCGCCCAGGACTCGATCGGGGTACGCCCCGGCACGAAAAAAGCCGACCTCTCCGCGGTCATGGCGATCTGCGGGGCAGCCTTGGTGCACCTCACCTCGCTGCTGGTCTTCGTCGGGCTCCTCGGCACCTGGCTGCTGGCCCACGTACCGCCACAGGTCATGGAGGTGGCACGCCTGTACATCCTGCCCGCCATCGCGGGGGCCGTTCTCGTGCAGGCCGTCGCAACCATGAGACAACCGCGGACCACCGCGATCGCACTGGGGGTCGCTCTGATCCTCGCGCTCGTCGTCGTCCCTGTGGTCCCCGTGGTCGGGATGTACACCACCGCCGTGGCCGTGGCCCTGACCATCGCCCTGGCGTGGATCCTGGGCAGCCGCACCGACCGGCCCGCCCGCGATGAGCACGACGAGTCCTCCGGAACCGCCCCCGCCGACCAGGAGGTCCGCTGACCAGGGGCCGAGCCCCCGTGCACCGGACCATCCCTGTCGAGGTCCGTACCTCGAGTGCTCCCGAGCCGCACCCCTGGAAGCTCGACATCGTCCTGTCGTGCGTCGAAGAGCGCGCGGAGAGACGCCCCGTCACAGGCACCCGGGCAATCGCCCCCTCGACCCGGTCGCGACCGGACACCGAAGAAAGGAAGCCAGCATGACCACAGCACCCCATGCACCTCACAACCCGACCCCGGGGCCTCTGGCCGGGCTGCTGGTGGTCGACCTCAGCCGGGCACTGGCGGGGCCGCACGCGACCATGATGCTGGCCGATTTGGGGGCGCGGGTCGTCAAGGTGGAATCGGCGACCGGCGACGACACCCGTGGGTGGGGGCCCCCGTTCGTGGGCCCTGCCGAGGACCAGCAGTCCACATACTTCCTGTCCTGCAATCGGAACAAGGAGTCGGTGGTCCTGGACCTCAAGTCGGCCGAGGGCGCCGAGGTGCTCGCCGGGTTGGTGCGGGAGGCCGATGTCCTGGTGGAGAACTTCCGTCCTGGGGTCCTGGAGCGCCTGGGGTTCTCCGCCGAGCGGTTGCACGAACTCAACCGGTCTCTGATCGTGCTCTCGATCTCCGGGTTCGGCCACGACGGCCCGGAGGCTCACCGCAGCGGCTACGACCAGATCCTCCAGGGCGAGGCCGGGCTGATGTCGTTGACCGGACCCGACCCCGAGCACCCGCAACGGGTGGGTGTGCCGATCGCGGACCTGCTGGCGGGAATGTACGGGGCCTACGGGGTGCTGGCGGCACTGCACGAGCGCGAGACCACGGGCCGGGGCCAGGTGGTGCGGACCTCGTTGCTGGCCTCGGTCATCGGGGTGCACGCCTTCCAGGGCACCCGGTGCACGGTCGCCGGGGAGGCCCCGGCAGCCCAGGGCAACCACCACCCCTCCATCGCCCCGTACGGGCTGTTCTCCTGCCGGGGTGGACACGTGCAGATCAGCGTGGGCAGCGAAAAACTGTGGGCGTCCTTCAGTGCCGCCTTCGGCCTCGACACCCTTACTGGCTTCGACACCAACCGCCAGAGGGTCCAGTGCCGGCCGGAGTTGATCTCGGCGATCGAGGAAGCGTTCTCCGCCTACACTCCCAACGAGCTCCTGGAACGGCTGGAGCAAATCGGGATCCCGGCCGGCCGGGTGCGCTCCATGGACGAGGTCTACGCCTGGGACCAGGTCCACTCCCAAGGCCTGCTGATCGAGGTCGACCACCCGGTCCTGGGACCGGTGCGGTTGCCGGGCCCGCCGCTGCGCTTTTTCGACCCGGCCCACGGGGTCGAGACCACCAGGCGGGACCATGCGTCCCCGCCCACCCTGGACCAGCACGGGATCGACATCCGGAACCGGGTGACCTCCCAGCATCCCGTGGAGGTCGGCCGATGAGCGCCACGACCACGCCCACCCGAGCACGCAGCCGCCGGCTCGGAGCCCTCGAGCTCATCTGGGAGCTGGCCCAGCCAGGGAGCTACGAGTCCTGGGACCACCCTGTGGACCTGGAGGCATACGAGCCGGGGTACCGCGCGGAACTGGAACAGGCTGCCGGACGCAGTGGGGCTGACGAGGCGGTGATCACCGGTGTCGGGGTCATCGGCGGGCACCGGGTGGCGTTGATCGTCTCGGAGTTTGGCTTCCTGGCCGGGTCGATCGGCCGGGCCGCCGCCGCACGAGTGGTACAGGCCCTGGAACGGGCCACCGCCGAAGGACTGCCCGTGCTGGCCTGCCCCGCTTCGGGTGGTACGCGGATGCAGGAGGGCACCCCGGCCTTCCTCGCCATGGTGCGCATCACCGCGGCCGTGCGCGCCCACAAGGACGCAGGCCTGCCCTACCTGGTCCATCTGCGCCACCCCACCACCGGCGGGGTCATGGCCTCCTGGGGGAGTCTGGGCCACATTACGGCGGCCGAACCGGAGGCCCTCCTCGGGTTCCTCGGACCGAGGGTCTACCAAGCCCTGCACGGGCAGGACTTCCCGCCCGGGATTCAGAGCGCGGAGAACCTGCAGGCCCACGGCATCCTCGACACGATCGTGTCCCTCCAGGAACTGGGTTCCTTCGTCACCGGGGTGCTGGACGTGGTCTCGGCCGGAAGGACCTCGACCGGGGGTACCGTGACCCGGAGCGACCGAGGACGCGCCCAGCTGCCGCCGCCCACCCCCGTGTGGGAGTCGATCATCCGGACACGCCTCCCGGAACGTCCGGGCATTCGACAACTGCTCGCCGCCGGGGCCGGTGACCACGTCCTGCTCTCCGGAACTACTGAGGGGGAGTCGGACCCGCACGTTATCATCGGGCTGGTCGTCATCGATGGGCGCGGGTGCGTGGTGGTCGGCCACGACCGGCAGGCCGAGCACGAGGGCCCCGGCCCCGGACCGGCCGCTCTGCGTACCGCCCGCAGAGGCATGCGTCTGGCCCAGGATCTGGGTCTGCCCCTAGTCACCGTCATCGACACCGCCGGCGCCGAACTCTCCCCGTCGGCGGAGAAGGGCGCCTTGGCTGGGGAGATCGCCCGGTGCCTATCGGACCTCGTAGGACTTGGTGTGCCGATCGTCTCCGTCCTGCTTGGGCAGGGAACCGGAGGGGCAGCCCTGGCTCTGCTCCCCGCTGATCGGACCGTGGCGGCCGAGCACGCCTGGCTCGCCCCGCTGCCCCCCGAAGGAGCCAGCGCCATCGTCCACCGCGACCTCGACCACGCCCCGACCATGGCCCAGGCCCAACGCGTGTCCACCCGGGACCTCCTCGACCTCGGAGCGGTGGACACCGTCGTGCCCGAAGGTCCCGTGCCCATGGGGACGGGCCCCCTCACCGACCGGACGTTCTGCCAAGCCATGGTGCGTGCGATCAGCATCGAGCTGGACCGTGCTGCAGACGTCCCACGTCCTAAACGTCTCGAAAAACGGATCGCCCGTTACGACCTCCATCCGGCGCTGTCGGAGGCTGGCTCCTCTGCGTCATGACAGGTCAGTTCCATGGATCGACCAAGCCATCGAAGACGCAGAGCCAGGGCCTCTCTCGTTTTTCCTCCATAGATGGAGGGATGCTGTGGGCAGGGACCTCTGATGCATTTGGCATGGTACGCAAACCATTGCTTTACATATGGCCAATTAGTACTGCAACGACAGATCGTGACCTCTGCGTTTGTAGTGGCTGGCACGGGCACGAGCTTGGCATGTTCGTCGCCAGGAGGACCAGTACCAGGTGTGCTCGGGCAGGTGGCGAACGGGGTGGGCGATCCGGTTGGACAACCGCCGGATCTCGTGGATCGTCAACGGCATCAACCCGGGTTCGGCCCCGCGGGCGGGCCCCCTTTTTCGCGTCCTGGTGGATCAGGACCAAGAACGCGGCCGCGGCCATGGACAAGGTGATGTGCCGGTACCAGGCGGTGTAGTCGCGGACCTGGTAGTGGTCCAGGCCGGTCTCGTTCTTGGCCGTCTGGAAGCACTCCTCGATCGTTTACCGGCTCCCGGCCACCCGCACCAACTCCGAGATCGCAGTGCCGGCGGGACCGAAGCAGAGGTAGTAGGCGATCTTGGCCGGGTCGCTGATCGATCGCCGCGCCAGCAACCAGTGCCCGTAGCGTGGATCCCGCAGCGGGCGGATGTCCACTACCGCCCAGTCGTAGAGCCGGCGCCCGTGGGCCCCATCCCCGCAACTGAGCCGCTGCCAGGCCTCCGGGGCCACCTCGGCGATCACCGTGTGCGCCCGGCGCTGGCGCAATTCCATCGAGATCACCGCCTGGGACTTGGGTACCGCCAGCGCGTGGGCCACCCCGTGGAGTTCCAGCCACAGCCGCAGCGCCCCGACCTGGCCGTAGGCCTCATCACCGGTGACCCAGGCGAAAGGCACCCGCGCCTGCAGGGCGCGCTCGATCATCGCCTGCGCCAGTTGCGACTTGGTCGCGAAATCCCGGCCCTCCGGAATCTCAGCTGCCGCACACCGTGCCCGGTCCTCGGTCCAGGCCCTGGGCAGGTACAGCTCCCGGTCGATCAGCGCCCGGCCACATCCGGAGGCATAGGTCAGGAACACCCCGATCTGGCAGTTCTCGATCCTTCCCGCAGTCCCGGAGTACTGCCGGGCGACCCCGGCCGAGCGGGTTCCCTTTTTCAGGAAGCCCGTCTCGTCCACGATCAACACTCCGGCCTGCCGGTCCCCAATCGCCTCGATCACCACCGCGCGCACATCATCGCGCAGCCCGTCGGTGTCCCAGGAGTAGGAGTTCAACAGCCGCTGCATGCCTTCCGGGCCGGTGTCGCCGGCGGCCTCGGCCAAGCTCCAGCCGCTCTTGCGCTCGAGCTCCCCGAGGAGCCCGCGCACATAGCCGGCCATCCGTCGGCGTGATTCCACCCGCGGAAACCGTGCGGCGAACCGTCCGCAGAACGCCGGAAAGGCGCCTGCCCACTGCTGCACTGTGCCCACTGCTGCACCATTTGAGCCTGCACACACCACCAAGTACCAGACCTCTCGGCTGGTCATAATCTGTCGTTGCAGTACTGAGTCCCGCTTGGGGTGGCGCCAACCACTTCGTATCAGATACGATCCTGCTCAAGAGACCTGGGGCACACTGTTGGACGTGCTGAACCTGGGCCACCTCCGACGACCACGAAGGCAGGACGGCATGGCAGAGACGACACCGGCTCCTCCCGGGGCGACCGGGCCCGTTGACTTCACCGATCGGGCGCACCGTCCCGGAAAGGTCATCGCCCTGCACCTGAACTACCCCTCCCGCATCGCCCAGCGGGGCCGCTCCCCGAAGTTCCCGGGCTACTTCCTCAAGGCAGGGACCTCCATCGCCCGGACCGGCGCCACGATCGAGCGCCCGGCCGGCACCGAGCTGCTGGCCTACGAGGGCGAGATCGCCCTGGTCATCGGGCAGACGTGCCGCCGTGTGCGCCCGGAGGAGGGCTGGTCCAAGGTCTCCGGCGTCACCGCCGCCAACGACTGGGGTCTGTACGACCTGCGCCATGCTGACAAGGGCTCCAACGTCAAGAACAAGTCCGGGGACGGCTATACCCCGCTGGGCCCGGACGTCATCCCGGCCGCTGGGCTCGATCCGGCTGCGCTGCGCATTCGGACCTGGGTCAACGGGGATCTCGTCCAGGACGACAGCACCGAGGCGCTGGTCTTCCCCTTCGGCCAGCTCGTGGCGGACCTGTCCCAGCTCATGACGCTGGAGGAGGGCGACGTCATCCTGACGGGCACCCCGGCCGGCTCCTCTGTGGCCCAGCCGGGCGACGTCGTCGAGGTCGAGGTGGACGCGCCCGAGGCGCCCGGGGCTCCCTCCAGCGGACGGCTGGTCACCCGCGTGGTGGCTGGCGAGGAGCCGATGGCCCCGTACGGACACGGCCCGCAGGTGGATGACACGCAGCGGGAGGAGGCCTGGGGTTCGCGCGAGGCCGCCATGCTACCGCCCGCCGCGGCGGACGCCGAGCCGTACCACTACGTGCCCGCCTCCCCGGCCCCCGACCGCACCCTGCTCACCGACGAGCTCAGGGCGAAGATCAACGAGACGGCCGTGGCCACCATCACCGCGCAGCTGCGCAAGCGGGGGATCGACAACGCCACGATCGACGGCGTGCGGCCCACCCATCCCGGCCGCCGCATCCTCGGCTACGCCAAGACGCTGCGCTACGTGCCCAACCGGGAGGACCTGTTCAAGGCCTTCGGCGGCGGGTTCAACGCCCAGAAGCGCGCCATGGACACGGTGCAGCCGGACGACGTGGTGGTCATGGAGGCCCGCGGTGAGAAGGGAACCGGCACCCTCGGCGACGTCCTCGCCCTGCGCGCCAGGGTGCGTGGTGCCAACGCGGTAATCACCGACGGAGGTGTGCGGGACAGTGCCGCTGTCGCCGAGGTCGGTATCCAGGTCTACTCCAACGGCGTCCACCCGGCTGTGCTCGGCCGCCGCCACATCCCCTGGGAGGTCGGCGGCACGGTGGCCTGCGGCGGGACCACCGTCCAGCCGGGCGACATCGTCATCGGCGACGACGACGGCGTCGTGGTCGTCCCCCCGCAGCTGCTGACCGAGGTGATCGCCGACGCCTGGGAGCAGGAGCAGCAGGACGCCTGGGTGTACGACCGGGTGGCCGAGGGCCACCCGGTGGACGGGCTGTTCCCGCCCAACGCCGAGTGGAAGCGCAAGTACCAGGAGCACCAGCAGCTGCGCGCCGGGCAGGACACCCCGTGAGCGTCGAGGTCATTCTGTCCAAGGCGGAAATGGCCTACCAGGCCATCCTCGAGGGGGTCCAGCAGGGCCGCTTCGCCCCGGGCAGCCGCCTAGTGCTGGCTCAGCTGGCCGCCGAGCTGAAGATGTCCGTGGTGCCGGTGCGCGAGGCCGTGCGAATGCTTCAGCAGGACGGGCTGGTGGCCTATGAGCGCAATGTCGGTGCCACCGTGGTGGGCATCGACCCCGTGGAGTACCGGAACACCATGGAGACCCTGGCGCTGGTCGAGGGGTTCTCCACCGCCCAGTGCGCGCCACTGGTCACCGGAGCCGAACTGCAACGGGCCCGGGAGATCAACGATCAGATGCGCCGGGTGCTGGAGGAGTTCGACCCGGTGCAGTTCACCACGCTGAACAAGCAGTTCCACTCCACGCTCTACGAGCATCACCAGAACGCACACATCCTCGATCTGGTGCACCGCGGCTGGAACCGGCTGGCCGCCCTGCGCTCCTCCACCTTCGCCTACGTCCCCGGCCGGGCCCATGCCTCCGTGGGCGAGCACGACCACCTGCTGGACCTCATCGCCGAGGGCGCGCCCTTCGAAGCCGTCGAGGCCGCCGCGAGACAACACCGTCTCAACACGCTCGACGCCTACCTGGCATCGCGAACCACACCTCAGGACTCTGCACGCCGAAAGGACACCCCATGAGCACCGAGACCACCACCGACACCGCACAGCGCTGGGTTCCGGCCCACCTGCCGGAGAAGATCCAGCACTACATCAACGGCGAGCACGTCGACTCGATCGACGGCGACACCTTCGACGTGCTGGACCCGGTCACCAACCAGTCCTACATCAAGGCCGCCTCCGGCAAGGTCGCCGACATCGACGCCGCCGTCGCTGCCGCCAAGGACGCCTTCGAGAACGGCCCGTGGCCGGGCATGCTCCCGCGCGAACGTTCCCGGGTGCTGCACCGGATCGCCGACATCGTGGAGTCCCGCGGCCAGGACCTGGCCGAGATGGAGTGCTTCGACACCGGTCTGCCGATCAAGCAGGCGCTGGGCCAGGCTCAGCGCGCCGCCGAGAACTTCCGCTTCTTCGCCGACCTGATCGTCGCCCAGGCCGACGACACCTACAAGGTGCCCGGCCGCCAGGTGAACTACGTCAACCGCAAGCCGATCGGCGTGGCGGGGCTCATCACCCCGTGGAACACCCCGTTCATGCTGGAGTCCTGGAAGCTGGGACCGGCGCTGGCCACCGGCAACACCGTGGTGCTCAAGCCGGCCGAGTTCACCCCGCTGTCCGCGTCCCTGTGGCCGGGCATCTTCGAGGAGGCCGGCCTGCCGGCCGGTGTGTTCAACATCGTCCACGGCTACGGTGAGGAGGGCTTCGCCGGCGACTCCCTGGTCAAGCACCCGGACGTCCCGTTGATCTCCTTCACCGGCGAGTCCCGCACCGGTCAGATCATCTTCAGCAACGCCGCGCCGTTCCTCAAGGGCCTGTCCATGGAGCTGGGCGGCAAGTCCCCCGCCGTCGTCTTCGACGACGCCGACCTGGACGCCGCGATCGACGCGACGATCTTCGGGGTCTTCTCCCTCAACGGCGAACGCTGCACCGCGGGCTCGCGCATCCTGGTCCAGCGCGGCATCTACGACGAGTTCGTGGCCCGCTACTCCGCCCAGGCCCAGCGCGTGCGGGTCGGGCTGCCGCACGAGGAGACCACCGAGGTCGGTGCCCTGGTGCACCCCGAGCACTTCGAGAAGGTCATGTCCTACGTGGAGATCGGCAAGGGCGAGGCTCGTCTGACCGCCGGCGGCGGCCGCCCCGAGGAGTTCCCCGAGGGCAACTTCATCCGGCCGACCGTCTTCGCCGACGTCGCCCCGGACGCACGGATCTTCCAGGAGGAGATCTTCGGTCCCGTCGTGGCGATCACCCCGTTCGACACGGACGAGGAGGCCCTGGCGCTGGCCAACAACACCAAGTACGGTCTGGCCGCCTACATCTGGACGAACGATCTGAAGCGGTCCCACAACTTCGCCCAGAACGTCGAGGCCGGCATGGTGTGGCTGAACTCCAACAACGTCCGCGACCTGCGCACCCCCTTCGGCGGCGTCAAGGCCTCGGGACTGGGTCACGAAGGCGGCTACCGCTCGATCGACTTCTACACCGACCAGCAGGCCGTGCACATCAACCTCGGCGAGGTCCACAACCCGGTCTTCGGCCGCCAGGAGCAGGCCGCCGAGGAACTCCAGGCCTGACCCTGCCCGCCTCCTGACATTCACCCCACATCACGAAGGACAGCCATGACCCACCTCGACGACCGGACGATGACGTCCTCCGGCTTCTACGTCTCGCAGGAAGCCCCGATCCATTCCGACAACCCCGTCCCGACACCGCAGGCCCCCGCCCCGGACATCCTGCGCTGCGCCTACATGGAGCTCGTGGTCACCGACCTGCAGCGTTCGCGGGAGTTCTACGTGGACGTGCTGGGGCTGACCGTGACCGAGGAGGACGAGAACACCGTCTACCTGCGGTCCCTGGAGGAGTTCATCCACCACAACCTCGTGCTGCGCCAGGGCCCGGTGGCCGCCGTCGCCGCCTTCTCCTACCGCGTGCGCACCCCCGAGGACCTGGACCGGGCCGTGGCCTTCTACGAGGAACTCGGCTGCCGGGTGGAGCGCCGTGCGGAGGGCTTCACCAAGGGCATCGGGGACTCGGTGCGCGTTGAGGACCCGCTGGGCTTCCCGTACGAGTTCTTCCACGACGTCGAGCACGTCGAGCGACTGGCCTGGCGCTACGACCTGTACACCCCCGGATCCCTGGTCCGGCTGGACCACTTCAACCAGGTCACCCCGGACGTGCCCCGCGCCGTGGCGTACATGCAGGACCTGGGCTTCCGTGTCACCGAGGACATCCAGGACGACGAGGGCACCACCTACGCCGCCTGGATGCGCCGCAAGCCGACCGTGCACGACACCGCCATGACCGGCGGCGACGGCCCGCGCATGCACCACGTCGCCTTCGCCACCCACGAGAAGCACAACATCCTGGCGATCTGCGACAAGATGGGCGCCCTGCGCATCTCCGACCGCATCGAGCGCGGACCCGGCCGCCACGGCGTCTCCAACGCGTTCTACCTGTACATCCTCGACCCGGACGACCACCGGATCGAGATCTACACCCAGGATTACTACACCGGCGACCCGGACAACCCGGTCGTCACCTGGGACGTGCACGACAACCAGCGCCGTGACTGGTGGGGCAACCCGGTCGTCCCGTCCTGGTACACCGAGGCCTCCCTGGTCCTGGACCTGGACGGCAACCCGCAGGAGGTCGTGAAGCGCACCGAGGACTCTGAGATGGAGGTGACCGTCGGCGCCGACGGGTTCTCCTACACCCGGCCCGGTGACGACTCGGGCAGCTACAAGGGCGAGGCCGCGAAGGGCTTCAAGCTCGGAAACCAGCTCTGAGCGGGGGACTGGGACGATGCTGGACCACGAGACCCATGTGAAGATCGCCGATGAGCTGCACCAGGCCGGACTGGACCGCACGCCGGTGCCGCGGCTGACCGCGCGGTACCCGCAGATGGAGATCGAGGATTCCTACGCGGTGCAGAGGATCTGGGCGCAGCGGCAGGAGGAGGCCGGCCGCACCAAGGCCGGGCACAAGATCGGTCTGACCTCCAAGGCCATGCAGGACGCCACCGGCATCGACGAGCCGGACTACGGGGTGATCTTCGACGACCAGGTGGTCGAGTCCGGCCACGTCTACGAGTGGGCGCGGTACACCCACCCGCGCATCGAGATGGAGCTGGCCTTCGTCCTGAAGGAGGACCTCGCCGGCCCCGGCGTGAATCTCTTCGACGTGCTGCGCGCCACGGAGTACGTGGTGCCGGCCCTCGAGGTGCTGGACTCGCGCATCGAGATGGAGGGCCGCACCATCACCGACACCATCTCGGACAACGCCGCGCTCGGCTCCATGGTGATCGGGGGCCGACCGGTCGCCCCGGACGCCGTCGACCTGCGCTGGGTCGCCGGGGCGCTGTGGCGCAACCAGGAGATCATCGAGACCGGGGTGGCCTCCGGGGTGCTCAACCACCCGGCCAACGGGGTGCACTGGCTGGCGAACCGGATCGCCGGCCACGGGGACCGGCTGGAGGCCGGGGAGATTATCCTCGCCGGGTCCTTCACCCGCCCCATGTGGGTCTACGCCGGGGACACCGTGTACGCCGACTACGGAGAGTTAGGGACCATCACATGCCGATTCGACTAGAGGCCCAGCCGAGCCTCAAGGACCTGTTCACCGAGGACGCCCGCGCAGAGCGCAGCGGGCGACCGGCGGCCGGCATGTTCGTCAGCTCGGGAGATCCCACCGTGACCGAGATCTGCGCCTCGGCCGGCCTGGACTACCTGCTGATCGACGCCGAGCACTCACCGCTGGGCCTGGAGACCATCCAGTCCCAGCTGCGGGCCATGGCCGGCTACGGCTCGATCCCGGTGGTCCGGCTCCCGGGACTGGATGAGGTCTTGGTCAAGCAATACCTGGACCTGGGCGCGCAGTCCCTGGTGGTGCCCATGGTCAACAGCGCCGCCGACGCCGAGGCCGCCGTGCGCGCCGTGCATTACCCGCCGCGCGGGGTGCGCGGGGTGGGCTCGGCACTCGCCCGGTCGGCCCGGTGGAACCGGGTCCCCGAGTACCTCGCCCGCGCCGCCGAGTTGGTCACCCTGGTGGTGCAGGTCGAGAGCGCAGCCGCGGTCGACTCGGCCGCGCAGATCGCCGCGGTGGACGGGGTGGACGGCATCTTCATCGGTCCCTCGGACCTCGCCGCCTCCATGGGCCTGATCGGCCAGCAGGGCCACCCGGACGTGGTGGCCGCCGTCAAGGACGTCATCGCCGCCGTGCGGCAGGCGGGGAAGTTCGTGGGAGTCAACGCATTCGCGCCGTCCCAGGCCCAGGACTATCTCGACGCCGGCGCCGACTTCGTCAACGTGGGCGCCGACGTCGCGCTGCTGGCCCGCGGGACCGAGGAACTCGCCGACGCATGGTGCGCTCCGGCAGGAGAGGAGCAGGGGCAGGGCACGGTGCCGCGCGGGTCCTACTGATCCGCCGGGGCTGGTCGCTGCCCGAGGCGGGCGGCGACCAGCCCGGCGCTGTGCGCCAGCCGCCGGCCCAGCGCCTCGACGTCGAGCTGGCGGGTGGCGTAGACGACGGCCAGTGCTGCCGGCAGGTGGCCGGGAACGCGGAGGGGAACGGCCACGGAGGAGACCCCGTCCAGCACCTCGTTGCTGCTGACGGCGAATCCGCGTTCCCGGGTCTGCTCCACCTCCGCGCGGGGGCGGACGCCGCCCGTCAGCTCGGTGAGCTCGTCCGGGTCCATGCCCGCCTGCACGGCGAGCCCGGGGGCGCCGCGGTCCAGCGGGTGGCGCGTGCCCGGACGCTGGGTGACGGCGTGGCCGCGAGAGGGCTCCACCGTCACCAGCGTGATGCACTCCTCCTGACCCCAGACCGCTACGAAGGCGCTCATCTGCAGTTCGTTGGCCAGTGCGGTCAGTTCCGGCAGGGATGCCGACTGGAGGTCCTGCTGCACCCCCCGCGCGAGCACCGCCAGCCCGGGTGCGCCGATCAGCCGGCCGGTGGAGTCCCGGGTCAGCAGGCCGTGGCTCTCCAGGGTGACAAGGATCCGGTAGGCGATCGACCGGTGGACGCCAAGCTGCGCGGCCACGTCAGCGATCGTGGGCGCCTCCTCCGCCGAGACCACCAGCTCGAGCATGCGCACCCCCCGGGAAAGGGTCTGCGAGGGTGCTGCCGGCGCGGCCGCCCGGCCGTTCTTGTTCCCGGTCGACTGCGCGGCCGGCGTCCTGCTTGCCGGCACCTGTGCAGGAGGATGTCCCTGGGCGTTCACCGTGGCCCCTTTCTGTGGGTGGTCTGACGAGGTTCCCCAGGCCGGGTCGCGGAACGGCACCGGAGGTCTGACGGGTCCCGGCCCGGAAACGACGGTGCCCTCATCGCATCGGAGCGTGAGCGGCGTCGCAGGGCCTTGTGAGGGCGGTCACTCAACGTATATGATCGCCTCTAAGAGTTCGATAAAAGAACGGTGTGTTCCATTATAGAACACACTGGTCGTTCCTTCCTTTCACCACACCAGGAGACCCCATGCTGTTCCACCACCACGGCTACGTGTCCACGGACCCCCGGATCCAGCCCGCCGCCGGTGTGGGTATTGACCGCTCCACCGACCTGCCGGAGGTCATGGACGTGCTGGTGGTCGGCTCTGGTCCCGCCGGCATGACCGCCACCGCCCAGCTGGCCAGCTTCCCGGAGGTCATGACCTGCCTCGTGGACCGTCGTCCGAACCGGCTGGAGATCGGTCAGGCCGACGGCATCCAGGCCCGCAGCGTCGAGACGTTCCAGGCGTTCGGCTTCGCCCAGGAGATCATCGCCGAGGCCTACGACCTCACCGAGATGATCTTCTGGAAGCCGGACCCGGCCAACCCGGAGCACATCGCCCGGACCGCGCGAGCTGTGGACGACCCCACGGGTGTCAGCGAGTTCCCGCACCTGATTGTCAACCAGGCGCGCGTGCTGGACTACTTCGCCCGCTTCGCGAAGAACGCCCCGTCCCGGACCGAACCATACTTCGGCTGGGAGTTCGTGAAGCTCGAGGTCGGCGAGGGGGAGCACCCCGTCGCCGTCACCCTGAAGCGCACCGGCGAGAGCGCCGAGGCCGGGGTGAACCCCGGGGAGGAGCGCGTCGTGCGCGCCAAGTACGTGCTGGGGGGCGACGGTGCGCACTCGAAGGTCCGCCGGGACATCGGTGCCCAGCACGTCGGTGCCGTGTCCTACCACGCCTGGGGCGTCATGGACGTGCTGGTCGAGACCGACTTCCCGGACATCCGCACCAAGTGCGCCATCCAGTCCAAGCACGGATCAATCCTGCTCATCCCACGTGAGGGCGGCTTCCTGGTCCGCCTGTACGTGGACCTCGGCGAGGTGGACCAGAACGACGCCGGCGCCGTCCGCAAGACCCCGCTGGAGGAGATCATTCGCCAGGCCAACGAGATCGTCTCGCCCTACACCGTCGACGTGAAGAACGTGGCGTGGTGGAGCGTCTACGAAGTCGGCCACCGGGTGACGGACCGCTTCGACGACGTCCCCACCGAGGAGGTCGGGCAGCGCAGCCCGCGGGTGTTCATCGCCGGCGACGCCTGCCACACCCACTCCGCCAAGGCGGGCCAGGGCATGAACGTCTCCATCCAGGACTCCTTCAACCTCGGCTGGAAGCTGGGCCACGTGCTGAGCGGGCTGGCCCCGGAGAAGCTGCTGGCCACCTACACCGCCGAACGCCAGCAGATCGCCCAGGACCTCATCGACTTCGACCGCGAGTGGTCCTCCATGATGGCCGCCAAGCCGGAGGAGCTGGAGAGCGCGACCGCGCTGGAGGACTTCTACGTGAAGACCGCCGAGTTCCCGGCCGGCTTCATGACGGAGTACCCGGTGAGCCTGCTCCGGGGCGAGGCTACGCACCAGGAGCTGGCCACCGGCTTCCCCCTGGGCAAGCGCTTCAAGGCCCACCCGGTCAAGCGCGTCTGCGACACCAACCCGAAGCACCTGGGCCACCAGCACACCGCCGACGGACGGTGGCGGATCTATGCCTTCGCCGACGCCGCCGTGTCCTCCGCACCGGACTCGGCGCTGCGGGCCTGGGCCGAGTGGATGGACTCCGCGGAGTCACCGGTGCGCCGGTTCACCCCGGCAGGCCAGGACCTCGACGCCCTGTTCGACCTGCACGTGGTCTACCAGCAGCCGCACGAGGATGTGGAACTGATGAAGGTTCCGTCCGTGTTCCGACCGAAGGTCGGCAAGTTCCAGATCTCCAACCTCAACAAGGTGTGGGGCATCGACCCGGCCGATGACATCTACGCGGCCCACGGCCTGAGCCGCGATGGCGTGGTGGTGGTGGTCCGTCCGGACCAGTACGTCGCCCACGTGCTGCCGTTGACCGCGACCGCCGAGCTGTCGGACTTCCTGACGCCGATCTTCACTCCCTGAGCGGTCCCGGCCACCCCTGACCATGTTCCCCACCACCGACGCCTTGGAGGTGACCCTGGTCGAATCCCGACACTCCGATCCGATCCAGCTGCTGACCCCGCCGGTCTGTCCTTATGCCCCGTGAGCTGACAGCCCCGGGGCTCGGGCTCTCGGCCCGGGGGTGTGACAGGCCGTGTTGTCGCTCCATCCCCTTCATCCGTTGAGGTGCCGAGGCGCCCGACATCATCCCCGCCCACACAGGAGACTCCCATGGTCCACACTTCATCCGCCCCGGCCGGGCGGCACGAGATGTCCCGCGAGGAGCGCAAGGTCCTCGCCGGCACCCTCGTGGGCACCACCATCGAGTGGTACGACTTCTTCATCTACGCCCAGGCCGCGGCCTTCGTCCTGGCCCCGCTGTACTTCGCGCCGCTCGGGCAGGAGAACGCCGGCCTCGCCCAGGTCGTCGCGTGGGCCTCCCTGGGCATCAGCTTCCTGTTCCGCCCGCTCGGCGCGGTGGTCGCCGGCCACCTCGGCGACAAGTACGGCCGCAAGATCGTCCTGGTGCTGACCCTCGTGGGCATGGGCGCGGCGACGATGCTGATCGGCCTGCTGCCCACCTACGCCACGATCGGCATCTGGGCCCCGATCTTCCTGGTGGTCCTGCGCATCATGCAGGGCTTCTCGGCGGGCGGTGAATGGGGCGGCGCGGCGCTGATGTCCGTCGAGCACGCCCCGCGGAACAAGCGCGGGCTCTTCGGCGCCTACCCGCAGATCGGCGTGCCGCTGGGCATGCTGCTGGCCACGTCCTTCATGTTCGCCCTCACCTCGATGATGTCCCCCGAGGACTTCCAGGCGTGGGGCTGGCGCATCCCGTTCCTGTCCTCCGTGGTGCTGATCGTGGTCGGCTACCTGATCCGCAAGACGGTCGACGAGTCCCCGGTCTTCAAGGAGATGCAGCTGCGCAAGAAGGAGTCCTCCGCGCCCCTGGGCCAGCTGGTCAAGCACCACAAGAAGCCGGTCACCCTCGCGGCCCTGATCTTCGCCGCCAACAACGCCGCCGGCTACCTCGTGATCGCGTTCTTCGCCTCCTACGGCTCCAACGTGCTGGGCATGCCCCGGTCGCAGACCCTCATCGCCTCCCTGATCGGCGGCCTCGGGTGGCTCGTCTTCACGATGTTCGGCGGCTGGATCTCGGACAAGATCGGGCGCGTGCGCACCTTCCAGATCGGCTACGCCATCATCATCCTGTGGGCCGTGCCGATGTGGTTCCTGCTCGACACCGCGTCCCTGCCGCTGTTCGCCCTGGCCATCGTGATCCTCACCGTGGGCCTCGGCCCGTCCTACGGCCCGCAGTCGGCGCTCTACGCCGAGATGTTCCCGGCCCGCGTGCGCTACTCGGGCGTCTCGATCGGCTACGCGTTCGGCTCCATCATCGGCGGCGCGTTCGCCCCGATGATCGCGCAGCTGCTGCTCAACGAGACCGGGATGTCCTGGACGATCGGCGTCTACATCGCCGGCATCGCGATCGTCTCCTTCATCGCCGTGTCCATGGTCCCCAAGGACATCCAGGAGATCGACCTGCACGTCCAGGAGGTGCACGAGG
>NZ_JBISWK010000070.1:0-15069 GCF_044462205.1 Kocuria rhizosphaericola
TCGTGGCCCGCCCCGGGGCCGAGGTCGATGATCCGGTCCGCGTGGGCCATGACCGCCTGGTGGTGCTCGATGACGATCACGGACTTGCCGGAGTCCACCAGCCGGTCGAGCAGGCCCAGCAGCTGCTGCACGTCGGCGAGGTGCAGGCCGGTGGTCGGCTCGTCGAGGACGTAGATGCCGCCCTTCTGGCCCAGGTAGGTGGCCAGCTTGAGCCGCTGCCGCTCGCCGCCGGAGAGCGTGGTGAGCGGCTGGCCGAGGCTGAGATAGCCCAGACCCACGTCGGCGAGCCGGTCCAGGACCGCGTGGGCGGCCGGGGTGCGGGCCTCGCCGGCGCCGAAGAAGCCCAGGGCCTCCTCGACCGGCATGGCGAGCACCTCGGCGATGCTGCGCCCGCCCAAGGTGTACTCGAGCACGGAGGCCTGGAACCGGTCGCCGCCGCACTCCTCGCACGTGGTGGCCACCCCGGCCATCATCGCCAGGTCCGTGTAGATGACCCCGGCGCCGTTGCAGGCGGGGCAGGCGCCCTCGGAGTTGGCGCTGAACAGCGCCGGCTTCACGCCGTTGGCCTTGGCGAAGGCCTTGCGGACCGGGTCCAGCAGCCCGGTGTACGTGGCCGGGTTGCTGCGGCGGGAACCGCGGATGGCGCCCTGGTCGATCGCCACCACGCCCTCCCGGCCGAGCACCGAGCCCTGGATCAGCGAGCTCTTGCCCGAGCCGGCCACCCCGGTCAGCACCGTGAGCACCCCGAGCGGGATGTCGACGTCGACGGACTGCAGATTGTTCGTGTCGGCGCCGCAGACCTCCAGGACCCCGGAGGGCTCGCGCACCGAGGGCTTCAGGGCGACGCGGTCGTCCAGGTGGCGCCCGGTGACGGTGTCCGCGGCACGCAGGCCCTCCACGGTGCCCTCGTAGCAGACGGTGCCGCCGGCCGTGCCGGCGCCGGGGCCCAGGTCGACCACGTGGTCGGCGATCGCGATGGTCTCCGGCTTGTGCTCCACCACCAGCACGGTGTTGCCCTTGTCCCGCAGCAGCAGCAGGAGGTTGTTCATCCGCTCGATGTCGTGCGGGTGCAGCCCGATGGTCGGCTCGTCGAAGACGTAGGTGACGTCGGTGAGCGAGGAGCCCAGGTGGCGGATCATCTTGGTGCGCTGGGCCTCGCCGCCGGAGAGCGTGCCCGAGGCCCGGTTCAGGGAGAGGTAGCCCAGCCCGATCTCCACGAAGGAGTCGAGCGTCTCGCCCAGGGCCGTGAGCAGCGGCGCCACCGAGGGCTCGTCCAGCTCCCGCACCCAGGCGGCGAGGTCGCTGATCTGCATCGCGCAGGCGTCGGCGATGTTGAGGCCCCGGATCCTCGAGGACCGGGCCGCCTCGCTGAGCCGGGTGCCGCCGCACTCGGGGCAGGCGGTGAAGGTCACGGCCCGCTCCACGAACGCCCGGATGTGCGGCTGCAGGGCGCTCACGTCCTTGGACAGGAACGACTTCTGGATCCGGGGGATCAGGCCCTCGTAGGTGAGGTTGATGTTGTCGACCTTGATCTTGGTCGGCTCCTTGTGCAGCAGGTCGTCCAGCTCCTGCTCGGTGAAGTCCCGGATCGGCTTGTCCGGGTCGAAGAAGCTGCAGCCGCTGAAGATCCGCCCGTACCAGCCCTCCGTGCTGTAGCCGGGAATCGTGAGCGCGCCCTCGTTGAGGGACTTGGAGGAGTCGTAGAGCTGGGTGAGGTCGACGTCGTTGACCCGGCCCATGCCCTCGCAGCGCGGGCACATGCCGCCGGTGATGGAGAAGCTGCGCCGCTCCTTCACGGTCTTGCCGCCGCGCTCCATGGTGACCGCACCGGCGCCGCTGATGGAGGCGACGTTGAAGGAGAACGCCTTGGCCGAGCCGATGTGCGGCTGCCCGACCCGGCTGAAGAGGATCCGCAGCATCGCGTCCGCGTCGGTGGCGGTGCCCACCGTGGAACGGGCGTTGGCGCCCATCCGCTCCTGGTCCACGATGATCGCCGTGGTGAGCCCGTCGAGGACGTCGACGTCGGGCCGGGCCTGCACGGGCATGAAGCCCTGCACGAAGGTGCTGTAGGTCTCGTTGATCAGCCGCTGCGACTCCGCGGCGATCGTGCCGAACACCAGGGAGCTCTTGCCGGAGCCCGAGATGCCCGTGAACACCGTCAGCCGGCGCTTGGGGAGCTCCACGCTGATGTCCTGGAGGTTGTTCTCGCGAGCGCCCTGGACGCGGATCAGGTCGTGGCTGTCGGCCACGTGCGGGGCGGGGGAGTGGGGGTCCTGGCGCGGGGGCGTGCTCATCGTGTCTCCATCCCTGGAACGGCGCCGCCAGCACGGTCTGCGGCGGCGCCGCCCGGCTCGATCCGACCGGTTCCGAGCATACGTCCGGGCCGTCGTCGGCGGCAGGCGGATGCCCCGCGGGGCGGGGATGCGTCGTCGTCATCCGTGCCGGGGGCGGTCGGCCGGTGCCATCATGGGGCCATGGAGAGCACCGATCCCCTCAGCCTGGAGCAGCAGGGCTGGCAGGCCCTGGCCTCGACCGGCGAGCAGGCCGCGGCCTTCTACGACGACGTCCTGGACCAGGAAGCGGTGATGCTGCTGCCGGGCGGTCTGCTCCTGGAGGACCGCGCGGCGATCGTGGCGTCGATGTCCGGCATCCCGTGGTCGTCCTACGAGCTGACCGATCTCCGGGTGCTGCATCCGGCACCCGACACGGCAGTGGTGTTCTCCCGCGTCACGGCCCGCCGGGGGGAATCGGCTCCGTACGAGGCGCTCGTCAGCAGCACCTACGCCCGCCGGGACCAGGGCTGGAAGCTGGTCGTGCACCAGCAGACTCCCTGCTGAGGCAGCCGCCCTGGGCAGAACCTGCCGAGCCGGCAACCATTGACCGGCAACTCATAGGTTGCCTATCCTGAGGGTATGGACATCCTGTTCCAGGCACTGGCCCATCCTGCACGGCGGATCCTGCTCGAGGAGCTCGCCGCACGCAACGACCAGAGCCTCTTCGAGCTCACCGTGCGCCTCATCAACGATCACGGCCTGGCCATGACCCGGCAGGCCGTGACCAAGCACCTGGCCGTGCTGCGCGAGGCCGGCCTGGTGACCACCACCGTCCAGGGGCGCACCACGGTGCACCACCTGGACACTTCCCCGCTCGCCGACGCGCGGCAGTGGATGGACTCCCTGCCGCCCCCTCCGAAGGACACGCCATGATCATCACCTACGCCAGCGTCTTCGTGGACGACCAGCAGAAGGCCCTGGACTTCTACACGGAAAAGCTCGGCTTCCAGCTCAAGGTCGACGTGCCGACCGGGCCCTACCGATGGCTGACCGTCGTCTCGCCCGAGGCCCCGGACGGGGTGCAGCTGCTGCTCGAGCCCTCCGAGCACCCGGCCGTCCACCCGTTCAAGGAGGCCCTGGTGACCGACGGCATCCCGTTCAACAGCTTCGGGGTGGAGGACGTGCAGACGGAGTACGAGCGGCTCACCGCCCTGGGCGTGCGCTTCGTGCAGGAGCCGACGCCGATGGGCCCGGTCACCGCCGCGGTGCTCGACGACACGTGCGGCAATCTCATCATGATCGCGGAGCTGACCGGCCCCGAGGCCGCCGGACAGTGAGGGATAGTTGCGCGAGGCCGGGTGGGTGGCAGGCTCCGCAGCCCGACAGGAGACCTGGCCGGACAGTCCCGTCATCACCGTCAACTGCGCCCGGCGGTCGCCCCGGAACCACCAGGAGAACTGCTTCTCGGACACCTCTCGAAACAATTTGACCTGTCGTCGTGCGCGGCACACCATCATTCAACAGATTGCATGGACCGCCGTCCGTCAGGAGAAAGCGCCATGGCCGCACCCACCTCCGATCTGGATCCAGCGACGAGACGCCAGCTGAGTGAACAGCTCGCCCTCAGGGTCCTGGAGCGCGCCGCACCCGACGAGACGCTGGTCTTCGAAGAAGTGGCCGAGGAGTACTTCGAGGATCCCGCAAGCGCGTTGGCGCCCAGCAGACGGGACGAACCCGTGGGCTTCGGTCTCGAGGTCGCACTGCTGGCTCCCTTCGCGCTTGCCGTGGCCGACTTCCTCGTCGGATTCATGGTGGACCTGCTGAAAGATGCGGCCATGGACGCGGCCAAGCCGAGCCTGACCCACGTTCTCCGTCGCGTGCTGCACCTGCCGGGCGAAGACAAGGGGCAGTCCGATCCGCCGGACCTGACATCCGAGCAGCGCGAACGGATCTTCGCCGCCGTCACAGCGGAGGCGGCCCGTCTCGGCCTCGACGACGACAGGTCGACCCTCCTCGGACACGCCACGCTGGGGGCACTGACGACCGGCGGCTCCTGAGACCAGGACCGTTCCGTGGAAGGGGCATGGTCATGAGCCCGAACTCCTCCGCATCGTCCGACGGGGTCACCCGCCTGAACGTTCTGTCCTATCCATCCCCGACCACCGGGCGATACATCCTGTTTCTCGTGGCGCTGGTGGCTTCAGGCCTTTTTGTCGGGTCCTGGCTGTTCAACGAGGTCAATGGCGACGCCTGGGCGCGTATCGTCGCCGGATGCCAGGAGACGGCGGCGTCCGCGGGTGTCGGCTCGTCCCCGGAGGCCGTGCTGGCACGGGTCGAAGCCGCGCAACGATGCGCCGCACCCGCCGAGCGCGTCCGAGGAGTGTGGCACGTGGGCGGAGCAGCCGCGGTCGCGATCGGCGGCCTGGTAGTGCTCCGCGCCATGCCATCCCTCGTTCGACGGCGCCGCGGTCTGGTCGCACCACCTCCCAAGTACGGACTCGTCGTGTCCCGGTTCGAGGAGCTGGCCGGAACCACGGGTCTGCGCCGCATGCCCCAACCGGTCATCGGACCGCAGGTGCCGGATGCCTTCTCCTTCGGCAGGCCGGGGGAGTACACGGTGGCGTTGCCGCGGTGGGTGGTGGTGGGTCTTCAGCGGCCTGGCCCTGCGGACGGGGTGGTGCGGCACGAATTCGCCCACATCCGGCACCGTGACGTGGAGCTGGCGTGGTTGGCTCGGAGTGTCTGGTACGTCGTCGGGCCGCTCCTGCTGATTCCGGCGCTGTGGGGTGCCCTCTCCGGGGACCTATCGCTGGTGGGCCAGTACCTGTGGCGCACGGTTCTGCTGGCCGTCGCCGTGGAACTCGTGGCCGCGGCGCTTCTCCGCTCACGGGAGCACGACGCCGATCTCAGGGCCGGTGACACCGACGTTCACCTGGAGACCCTGCGAGAAGCCCTGAAGCATGTCGGCGACTCCTCCGAGACGGGACGGCTCAAGCAGCTGAGAGCGCGCCACCCCGGTCGTGACGACCGGTTGCGCGCTCTCGAGAGTCCGGAACTCATCACGCGGACCGGTTTCGTCGACGCCGCCACAGCGGCGTTCCTGGGGGCTCTCGTTCTGCCCCTGGTGGCATCTGCAACGGCGCCGCTGCTCGCGCTCGTCGGGCCGACCATGCCGGGCGAAGGGGCCGGGGCTCTGCTCGTGGGTCCGCTCCTGGGCCTGACCGTGGGGATGGGGATGTGGCGGGCAAGGACCATGGAGGAAGCGTCACGGACGGCAGGCTTCCCTGCACCGCCAGAGTCGTCGCGAGGCATGGTGGCGTTCGGCGTGGCGACAGGTTTGCCCCTCGGGGCCTTGTCTTCGCTCGGACAAGCGGGAACGACCGTCGCCGGTCTGACCGACCCGCTGTGGCTGGTGGTACCCGTCATCATCGGCGCCGGCACGGTCGCCCTGACCGACAGCCTGGGCCGGCTCTGGGCGCCGATGGTGCGGCTTGCCGATCGACCCTGGAAGGTGTGGCTTCCTGCGGCCGGAGCGAACATCGTGCTGTTCACCGCGTCCACGTGGGCGTGGTCCTCACTTCAGGCGGGATTCGAGCTGGTGGGATGGCCAGGAGTGCGGTTGTGGCTGGTCGAAGGCTACAGCGGCCCGGCGCTGGTCCTGACGAGCCTGGCCCTTTCCTCCATGGCGGTTCTGGCAGCTCTCTTCCGGAAGAGAGCTATCACGCGGCCGGTGCCATCATGGCTGGTCCGGCCACGACCGACGATCGGGTCCGTCCCCGTCACCGCCTCCGCGACTGAGGACGACAACGTGTCCGTGGTGCGGTGCGTCGGCTGGGGTGCCGCATCCGGCCTCGTCGGCGCCGTTGTGCTCGTCGGGTGGCGGCTGATCACCGGACCCGCCGCCACGGAGACGGCCAGGTGGGAGGTGGCCGTCACCGTGCCTTGGGTGGGCGGCGCGGCGGCAGGCGGGTGCGTCCTCGGGCTGGCCCTGGCGAGGCCGAAGGTCGGACCCGCGGCAGGACTCGTGGCGGGGCCAGCCGCCCTGCTCGTCACCCTGCTGGGATTCCTGGCCTTCAATCTGAGCCGTGGTGGCGCGCTGACAGCAGAATTCGTCGGGTCCTTCCTCTGGCCGGCGATCACCATAGGATTTCTGCTCTCCCTCTGCGCCGGCGCGACCACGGCACACCCGTGGCATGCGCGGTCCGGGGCGGTGGGCCGCCGGGCGGTTCTGGCCTGGGCCCTGTCGCTCTGCATTACCGCCGTGGCAGCACTCGTCGTCGTCGGGATGCATCCCACAACGGCGGAGGAGGAGGGCAGCGGAGAACGAAGTGCACCGTCCCCTTCGACCCCGGGCCAGGAGCAGCACACCTACGCGACGATGCTGGCCCCTCAGTACGGACGCGCCTACCAACAGATGGACGAGGAACTCGTGACCGCGTCGAACCTCGCCGCCTCCTCCTCACCGGCGGCTGCAGGGCACCTACGATCAGTGGTCCTGCCGCGCGCCGTACAACTTCGCGAAACCGCGGAGGCGTATGCGCCGCTCACCGATGAGGTGGCGACGATCCACTCGGATCTCGTGGCAGCGCTGGAGCTGACCGAAGAGAAGACGACCATGTTCGCCGACGCCCTGGACGCTCAGGACCCTGCGTTGTACGACCGGGCACTGGCCGTTCAGGAAGAGGAGTACGCACTGCTGAACCGTTGGGACCAAAGCGTTCGCCGCCTGCAGGAGACCGGCACCGCACCATGACTAGGACGGCGAGCCCAGCTTCTGGCGACCTGCTCCGTGGGTGGTCCGAGAACGGCCATGCGGACGACTTCTTGTCCGCGACGAACTCGGTTCACAACCAGGCAGTAGACGAATGCGCTGTTGACCTGGGGAAACATTGAAGCCACGCTCGAACTGAGCACGTGCCCGGCTCACCGTCAGAAGGGGCTACCACCATGCGCGACGACCATGAACGGGACCTGCCACCACGCAGCGCACCCTGGCGCTCGGCGCCCCGGAACGTCGTGCGCGGTTCGAGGCGGGCCGCGACGATCTTGCTACTAGCACTGCCTCTGGCCGGGTGCCTGTCCCCGGACTCCGCCGGGGACGCCGAGTCCGAGACGGAAAGATCACCCACTCCATCACAGAGCGCCCTCGAGCAGCGGACGGCCGCGCAGGGGCCGCCCGCTGCGGCGGAAACCCCAGGCGCGGCGATGCCAGAGGACACCGTGCCACGCTCAGCGGCGACGCCTCCTGATGCGACGGAGTCCGTGGCCCTTCCGGATCGGCCAGATCCGGGGGTGGCCGAGGGCGAACCGGCGCCGTCCGATGTCGTCGTGCCCGAACTGCCTCCGGACCAAGGACCCCCGGAGGGTGATCGCGCAGCGGGCCCCGAGCAGTTTCTGGGCTCATTCCCCCAGGATCCCGCCTTCGCGAGCTTCCTCGCGGACAACGGCTGCTATCAGGGGCTGCAAGGACATCAGGTGTGCGACCAGATCGGTGTGGAGTTCGCCTTCGGCGGGTCCGGCCGTGCCACCACGGTCTTCTTCTCGCCCGGCTATGCGGGGGCGCTGCCCGGCGGCATCACGATCGGAGACACCCCCGAGGACGTCGTCGCCACGCTCGGAGAACCGGATGAGACCACTGCGCTGTCGATGGCCTGGCAGGTGGCGGACAACGTCCGGCTGGTCGTCAGCTTCCCGGCCGACGCGGACGGTGCCTTCAGCGGGACGCCCCGGCCGTTCGTGGTGAACGGCGTCAGCTACCACCTGGGATGAGTGCACCAGCGGATGATGCAGCTTCGGCGTGGCAGATGTTCTCGCACCCGGTCAGGTGCTGGCTCCGGACCGGGCGCCGACTTCACCCCTGGGCCGGCACCGGAGGCGGCGGCTATCACCTGGAGTCGAGCACGAGCTACGCGCCGTCCTGCCCAGGACCGCGGACAAGATCGGTGGCGTCCCGTACGACGCCACAGGGCACCACGACGACTACGGCTTCGGGCGGGTCGATGCCGCGACCGCAGAGCGCGCGGTGGAGCAGCTGCTCCGCCGCGCCGGAGAGGAGAATCTCATGAGCGACGAGGCCGAGCTGCCCCCGCTGATCCACGTGGAGGTCCGCGCAGCCGAACTGGAGGACCTGCGGGTCTTCGCCCGGGAGACCGGCGCGGACCTGGGCTGCCGGGCGACACCCCGCCGAGAGGCCGACGGCTGGGTCGTGGACGCCTACCTGCCGGAGGACCGGCTCAAGCCCGCGCGGGACTCCCGCTCCGCCGGCCGGGTGCAGCTGGAGGTCCGGGAGAACGCCACCGCCGTCGGCCGGGAACGCCAGGCCGAGGTCGGCACCGGCAACCGGTTCAGCGGAGGTGACGCCACCCGCGGCGGGGAGACCGTCCGCGGCACGGACCTGGCCCCCGTGCGGGGCCTCGGGGAGAAGCGCTGATCACCATGGCCTACCTCAACGTCGACGAGATCGAGACGGCCCTGCAGTCCCTGGCCGCCGAGTACCCCGCGCTCACCGAGCTCATCGAGCTTCCCCATCTCACCCACGAGGGCCGGCGCACCCGGTGCCTGCGGATCGGGGCCGATCCGGACCGGGCCGGGGTGCTGCTCCTGGGCGGCGTCCACGCCCGGGAATGGGTGCCGCCGGACGCGCTCGTGTCCCTGGCCGCCGACGTGCTGGAGGCCGGCACCCGGGGCACGGGCCTCGTGTACGGGAACTTCCAGATCCCCGGGGCCCGGGTGAAGCAGGTGCTGGAAGGCACCAACCTCTACGTCTTCGCGTGCGTCAACCCGGACGGGCGGCACCACAGCCAGACCGCGGAACCCATGTGGCGCAAGAACCGGCGCCCCCACCCGGCCGGCGGCATCTGCACCGGAGTGGACGTCAACCGCAACTTCGACTTCCTCTGGGACCACACCGAGAAGTTCCACCCCGAGGCCGAGGTGGCGACCTCCGCCGATCCCTGCGATCCACGGCAGGTCTACCGCGGGCCCTCGGCCGCCTCGGAGCCGGAGACCCGCAACGTGGTGCACCTGCTGGACACCCGTCCGGCGATCCGCTGGCACGTCGACGTGCACAGCTTCGTCCCCGTGATCCTGCACAACTGGGGCAGCGACGAGCACCAGACCACGGACCCGGAGCAGAGCTTCCGCAATCCGGCCTTCGACGGGGTGCGGGGGATCCCCGGCGACACCGCCTACCGCGAGTACCTGCCCGAAGCGGACCTCGAGGCCGAAGTCGCGCTCGGGGCCGTGATGAGCAGGGCGATCTGGCAGGTGCGGGGCGACACGTACGCGGTCGTGCCCGCCTTCGGGGGGCTCTATCCCACTTCCGGGGCGAGCGACGACTACGCCTACAGCCGGCACCTGTCCGACCCGTCGCGCTCGCGGGTGCTGGGCTTCACGATCGAGTGCGCGCACAGCTTCCAGCCGCCCTGGACCGAGGCCGAGTACGTCATCCGGGAGGTGTCCGCGGGTCTGCTGGCCCTCGCCGCCGACGTCGCCGGACACGCCCGCAGCGAAGGATGTTCGTCCGAGGATCAGCGGAGTACATCATGAACGGGACACACCAGAGGGTGCCTTCCTCGTAGGAAGGCGCCCTCTGGGCTGTCCGAGCCGGGAAGCTGCCGGGGTCAGTGCCCCGTGGAGGTGGACCCGGTGGACGAGCCGGACCGGCCCCACGCCTCGAGGCCGAAGGTCTCGTGCTCGGGAGAGCCCTGACCGTTGGCCTGGTTCACCCGGGGAGCGGTTGCGGCGTCCTCGGCCGACGGAACCGTCGGCCACCGCAGCGCGCGAGCCGTGACCTGGTGCGCCTGGCCCGAAGCCTCCGTAGAAGCGTCGCGCCAGTAGTACGCATGCCTGAAATACACGTCTTCCCACGTCAAAGGGGCTTTCACGCTTCCGGCACCGCCTCGCTGACGGCTAGTGTTCGGACACCGTCCCCGCCGGAGTCCGGGACGCCAGTGGAGAGGAAACGTCGTGCGAAGACTTGTCATTGCGGCCTTGTCGCTGCTCGCGCTGTTGCTCGGTTCGTCCAGCGCCCAGGCGATCACCTGGAACGGGGAACCGGACGGAACAGAGCATCCTCACGTGGTGACCCTGCTGTTCGAACAGAACGGTGCCTTCTACTCCTGTTCCGGCACGCTGCTCTCACCGACCGTGGTGCTCACGGCGGGGCACTGCGTCGAGGACGGGAACGGGGAGCCGAATGACCGGACCTACGTCAGCAACAGTCCGGAACCACTGAGCGATTACGAAGGTGGTGGCCTGAGCAACTACTTGGAGTCCAGCGAGCAATGGGTCTCGGGGGAGGCGATCGCCCACCCCGAGTACGACAACTTCTCAGGCTTCCCCAACACGTACGACATCGGCCTCGTCGTCCTGGAGGAACCCGGGATCGACACCGGCGGTGTGTACGGGCAACTGCCGGACGAGGGGATGCTCGACGCGCTGGCGACCAAGAAGGGGGCGACCACCCAGCGTCAGGTCAAGCTGGTGGGCTACGGCATGCAGGGTACCGTCCCGACGGCCATGGTCGTCTATGAGCGTTACCAGGGCATCGCCACCATCACCGGGCTGAACCGGTCGTCGATCACCGGGAGCCAGAGCCTTCAGCTGACCAACGCTCCAGGCAAGGGCACCGGAGGCAGCGGCACCTGTTACGGGGACTCGGGTGGACCCGCCTTCTGGATAGACCCGGTGACGGGCGAGGAGACCACCATCGTGGTGGCGGTCACGTCGTTCGGCATCACCGGCGGGCAGTGCGTCGGGACGGGATACTCCTTCCGCACCGACACCACGTGGGCGCAGGAGTTCGTCGACGAGTACCTGTAGATGCGGTCGGGGAGCCGGGAGGTCAGCCTATTCAGTGCCCGGCTCCGTCACCCGCCCGTTCACGCGCCCAGGTCGGAAGCGCGTGAACGGTGGCCCCGCTGGGTACGCGAAGGGTGGGCTAAGCACAAAGAGATGAGCGAGGGCCTGTGCACGGTTCGACACCGTGCTCAGGCCCTCGCCTCGATCTTCACCTGCCGGTCCGGTTTCTCCGGGGACCAGCTCACCGAAGGAAGCAGCCCCTGTCGCCGCTGGTCCGGATAGTGGCCGGGATCAGTGCCCCGTGGCGGTAGACCCGGTAGACGAGCCGGACCGGCCCCACGCCTCGAGGCCGAAGGTCTCGTTCTCGGCAGAGCTTTGACCCGTGGGCCGCTCCGGCTGGGGGGCGGGTGCCGCGTCCTCGGCAGACGGAGCCGTGGGCTCCGGCTGCTTCCGGGGCGTCGCCGTCTGCTGATCGTTGGACGGCTCCGCGCGGGGGGCGGTGCCCCACGGCTGCTTGGCGGCCGGTGGGGCGGCGGCCGACTCCGTGCTCGCCCTCGGCTCCGGCTGCTCCTCCGAGTTCGCGTAGTAGGACTTCCCGTAGTACCCGTAGTACCCGGCGTCCGCACCGGTGGTGGGCACCCGGTTGAGTACCACGCCCAGCACGTTGCCGTGGACCTGGCGCAGATTCTCCAGGGCCTTGGCCAGCTCGTCCGTGGTGGTCCGCTGCGCGGTGGCCACGATGAGCGCGCCGTCGGCGGAGGCCGTGAGCAGCGCGGCGTCGGTGACCGGCAGCAGCGGGGGAGCGTCCACCAGGACCAGGGCGTCCTCGGCGAGGGTCTCGAGCATGTTGTGCATGGCCTTCGAGGACAGCAGCTCCGTGGGGTTCGGCGCGGTCTTCCCGGCCCCGAGGACCTGCAGGTTCGGGAACGTGTCGTAGGTCTGGAGGACCTCGTCCACCTGCACCTGCCCGGTGAGCACGTCGGTGACGCCCACACCGGCCACGAGCCCGAAGAGATCAGTGATCACCGGGCGGCGGAGGTCGCCGTCCACGACGACGACGTTGCGCCCGGTCGAGGCGATGGCCACCGCCAGGTTCGCGGTGATCGAGGACTTGCCCTCACCCGGCAGGGAGGAGGTGACCACGATCATCTTCGGAGGGTGGTCCACGGACACGAAGCTGAGGTTGGTGCGCAGCTCGCGCAGGGCCTCGGCGAACTCGTGGTGGCCGCGCCCGGCGGAGATACCGGTCTCGACGATCGCGCGGTGGTCGGACAGCCGGTCGTCCGTGGGGATGACACCGAGCACGGAGACGCCGAAGCCGTCCCGGATCTCCTCGACGGACTTGATGCGGCGGTCCATCTTGTAGCGCGCGAAGGCGTACAGCAGACCCAGACCGAGCCCGCCCACGAAGCCCAGGGCGAGGTTCAGCTTGAGGTTCGGCGAGGACGGCGCCAGCGGCAGCGAGGCGTTGCTGAGCGGCTGGACGGCCACGCGGTTGATCGCGTCGTCGTCGCCCTGGCTCTCGAGCTCCTGGACCTGCTCGGCCAGGGCCACGACCCAGGCGTTGGCCAGGTCGGCCGCCTCCGTCGGGTCCTCGGCGTCGGCGGTGATGCGCAGCTCGGGGGTGTCCACGGGAACGTCCGTGGCGATGCGCGGCAGCAGCTGCTCAGGAGTGGTGTCGAGGTCGAGCTCGTCGATCACGCCCTCGGCCACCGGCCGGGACGTGGCCAGCGACTCGTAGGAGACGGCCTTGGACTGCGCCAGGTTGTTGCCGGCGAGCGCGCTGGCGAGGTCCTGCTCGCCCGTGGCGACGACCAGGCCGGACGCGGTGGCCGAGTAGATCTTCGGCTGGATCAGTGTCCAGCCCAGCGCGAGCAGGGTGCACAGCAGCGTGATCAGCGTGATGGCCCGCCAGTGCGTGCGCACCAGCCGGAGGAGGTCCCGTGCATCGAGAGCGGGGGCTTCCCGCTCTGCGTCAAGGTGCTCCATGGTTCTCCTCGGGATCGGCTCGGGGGTGGGGGGATGAGCAGAAGTCACTCGCGGATGCCGTCCTGGTGCTCGCGGAACCAGCCGACGGTGGACCGCAGACCCTCGCGCAGGGGGATGCGGGCGGTCCAGCCGGCGGCGGCGAGCTTGGAGACGTCCATGAGCTTGCGGGGGGTGCCGTCGGGCTTGGTGGTGTCCCACTCGATACGCCCGGTGTAGCCCACGGCCTCGGCGACGAGTCCGGCGAGGTCCTTGATGGTGACGTCGGTGCCGGTGCCCACGTTGACGTGCTCGTCCCCGTCGTAGTGCTCGAGCAGGTGCAGGCAGGCCTCGGCCATGTCGTCCACGTGCAGGAACTCCCGCAGCGGGGACCCGGTGCCCCAATTGGTCACCGACTCGGCTCCGGCCAGGCGGGCTTCCTCGTAGCGGCGGATCATGGCCGGCAGCACGTGGGAGCCGGTGGGGGAGAAGTTGTCCCCGGGCCCGTAGAGGTTGGTGGGCATGGCCGAGATCCAGGGCAGCCCGTACTGGCGGCGCACGGCCTGGATCTGCAGGATGCCGGCGATCTTGGCGATCGCGTAGGCGTCGTTGGTGGGTTCCAGGTGCCCGGTGAGGAGGTACTCCTCCTTCAGCGGCTGCGGGGCCAGCTTCGGGTAGATGCAGGAGGAGCCGAGGAACAGCACCCGCTCCACCCCGTGCTCGAGGGCGGCGTCGAGGACGTTGACCTGGATCCGGAGGTTCTCGGACAGGAAGTCGACCGGGTAGGTGTTGTTGGCGAGGATCCCGCCGACCTTCGCCGCGGCCAGCACCACGTAGCGGGGCTTGACCTCGGCGAAGAAGGCGAAGACTGCGTCGCGGTCCTTGAGGTCCAGCTCGGAGGAGGTGCGGCCGATCAGGTCGGTGAACCCCTCGTCCTTTAGCTTGCGCCAGATCGCGGAGCCGACCAGGCCGCGGTGGCCGGCCACGTAGAACGGGGCGGTGCGATCCAGGGGGCCGGGGGTGAACGACGTCGTCGCGTCAGCGGGCTTCTCGGTGGTGTCTGCTGTCATCGTGGCGTCCTGTCTCACTTGGCCCAGGAGGCGAGGTCGACGGTGTCGATCCAGGCGTCGTTCTGGAGCAGGGCGATGTCGGCGTCGACCATGAGGCGGGCCAGCTCGGGGGCCTTGACGGTGGCTTCCCAGCCGAGCTTGTCCTTGGCCTTGGCCGGGTCGCCGATGAGGGCGTCGACCTCGGTGGGGCGCAGGTAGCGCTCGTCGAACTCGACGTGCTCGCGCCAGTCCAGACCGGCGTGGTCGAAGGAGATCTCCAGGAACTCCCGCACCGTGCACGGGTGCCCGGTGGCGAGCACGAAGTCCTCGGGCTCGTCGGCCTGGAGCATCCGCCACATGCCCTCGACGTACTCGGCGGCGTAGCCCCAGTCACGGATGGCCTGCAGGTTGCCCATGTAGAGCTTCTCCTGGGTGCCGGCCTTGATCGCGGCCACGGCCCGGGTGATCTTGCGGGTCACGAAGGTCTCGCCGCGGCGGGGGGACTCGTGGTTGAAGAGGATCCCGTTGACGGCGTACATGTCGTAGGCCTCGCGGTAGTTCTTGGTGATCCAGTAGGAGTAGATCTTCGCCGCCCCGTAGGGGGAGCGGGGGTAGAACGGGGTGTCCTCGTGCTGCGGCGGCGGGGTCGCCCCGTACAGCTCGGAGGTGGAGGCCTGGTAGTAGCGGGCGTCCACATTGGCCAGGCGCATCGCCTCGAGCAGCCGGACGGTGCCCAGCCCGGTGGTGTCCCCGGTGTGCTCGGGCTCCTCGAAAGAGACCTTCACGTGGGACTGGGCCGCGAGGTTGTAGACCTCATCGGGGCGGATCTGCGCCATCAGCGTCACCAGCCGGGACCCGTCGGACAGATCCCCGTAGTGCAGGAACAGCTTCGCATCGGCCTCGTGCGGGTCCGAGTAGAGGTGGTCGATCCGGTGGGTGTTGAACGTGGAGGCCCGGCGGATCAGGCCGTGGACCTCGTA
>NZ_JBISWK010000071.1:0-19027 GCF_044462205.1 Kocuria rhizosphaericola
GGGCGTCATCAACGAGTACCGGGACCGGCTGCCGGTCTCCGGGTCCACCGAGGTCATCACGATGGGGGAGGGAGGCACGCCGCTGATCCGGGCGCGCGCGCTGTCGGAGCTCACCGGCAGCACCGTCTGGCTGAAGTTCGAGGGCATGAACCCGACCGGCTCGTTCAAGGACCGGGGCATGACCATGGCCATCACGAAGGCCAAGGAGGAGGGCGCCGAGGCCGTCGTGTGCGCCTCGACCGGCAACACCTCCGCCTCCGCCGCGGCATACGCCAAGCAGGCCGGGCTCACGTGCGCGGTGCTCGTGCCCGAGGGTCGGATCGCCATGGGCAAGCTCTCCCAGGCCGTGGCGCACGGCGCGGACATCATCCAGGTGGACGGCAACTTCGACAACTGCCTCGAGGTCGCCCGCAAGCTCTCCGAGTCCTACCCCGTGTTCCTGGTGAACTCCGTGAACCCGTACCGGATCGAGGGACAGAAGACCGGGGCGTTCGAGGTGGTCGACACCCTCGGCGACGCGCCCGACCTGCACATCCTGCCGGTCGGCAACGCCGGCAACATCACCGCGTACTGGAAGGGCTACCAGGAGTACGCCGAGCCCTACGACTCCCCGACGGCGGGCGAGCTGCCCGCCGTCTCGACGCAGCTCCCCGTGATGTGGGGCTTCCAGGCCGAGGGGGCGGCGCCGCTGGTCCTCGGCCACCCCGTCACGGAGCCCGAGACGATCGCGACCGCCATCCGGATCGGCAACCCCGCGTCCTGGGACTCCGCGATCGCCGCCCGCGACGAGTCCGGCGGGCTCATCGGCTCCGTCTCGGACGACGAGATCCTGGCCGCCCACCGGTGGCTCTCGGCCCGGGAGGGCGTGTTCGTCGAACCGGGTTCCGCGGCGGGCGTCGCCGGCCTGCTCCAGAAGCACGCCGCGGGGGAGGCCCCCACGGGGAGGACGATCGTCATCACCGTGACCGGCCACGGCCTCAAGGACCCGCAGTGGGCGATCAAGGCCGCCGAGAAGGAGGACCCCGCCCTGGTCGAGCCCCAGCGCGTGCCCTTCGACGTGGTGGCCGTCGCCGCCGCGCTGGGCCTGGAGTAGTCCCGGATGTTCGACATCGGCCAGCGGGTCTCCGTGAGCGTGCCCGGCTCCACCGGCAACGTGGGCCCGGGCTACGACAGCCTGGGCCTGGCGCTCGGCCACTACGACGACCTCGCCGTGACCGTGACCGGCGGCGGCCTGGAGTTCGAGCTCCACGGCGAGGGCGCCGCGTCCGTGCCCCGGTCCGCGGAGCACCTGGTGGTCCGCGCCATGCGGGCAGCCTTCCGGGCCGCGGGCGTCGAGGAGCTGCCGGGTCTGCGGCTCGAGGCGACCAACCGGATCCCGCACGGTCGCGGCATGGGCTCGAGCGCGTCGGCCGTGGTGGCCGGCGTGCTCGCGGCGAACGCGCTGCTGCCCGCGGAGCGCGTCCTCGACGACCGGCGCCTGCTCCAGGTCGCCGCCGCGATGGAGGGCCACCCGGACAACGTGGCCCCGTCCCTCTACGGGGGGCTCGTGATCTCCTGGAGCGACGCGGACGGCTATCGCAGTGCCCCCGTGGCCGTCCACGAGGACGTCGTCCCGGTGGTCGCGATCCCCGACTTCGAGGTGCCGACCCGCCTGGCCCGGTCCCTGCTGCCCGCGACCGTCCCGCACCACGACGCGGCGGTGAACGCCGGGCGGACGGCCCTGCTCGTCGAGGCGCTGACCCGGCGGCCCGAGCTGCTGCTGCCCGCCACCGAGGACCGGCTGCACCAGCCGTACCGGGCCTCCGCCATGCCCCCGAGCGCCGGGCTGATGACGGCGCTGCGGGAGCGCGGGCTCCCGGCCATGATCTCCGGGGCCGGTCCGACGGTCCTGGTCCTCGCCGCGGACCGGCACCAGGCGCAGGAGACGGAACGGGCTCTCGCGGAGCTCGTCGGTCACGCAGGGGGAACCGGTTCCGTCTCCTGGCGTGTCCTCCGTCTGCGGGTCGACGGCCAGGGTGCTAAGCTGAAGAGGCACCCGCAGCAGATCCAGGGGTAGGAGACCGCGCCCGGCGCGGTGAGGACAGCGGGCATCATGAGGGGCAGCGCCCCGGTCCGATGACCCGAGGCCCTCGGCTCCACCACCTCAGATCCTCCGGTGATCCCCCGCCGGCACCGGCTTCTTCGATGCCGTCGGCGCAACGGCCCGCACCGACACGGGCCGGAGCGCACCGCGATCATGCGGGTAACACCTTGTTCGCCCAGGCTGCCGCGCCCTGAAGTGCGCCCCGCCGCAGGCGGCCCGCCATCGCGGCCCGCCGGGAACCATCCACGGTCCTGGACTCTGAGATCCATGGGCCCCCCACCGAGGGAGAAGGACACTTCGTGACCGAGACCACCGACCTTTCCACGGGTACGGAAGAGACCACCACCACCGATCCCCGGAACGCGGGCCTGTCCGCGCTCAAGCTGGCACAGCTCCAGGCGCTCGCCTCCCAGCTGGGGATCACCGGCGCCCGCCGGATGCGCAAGAGCCTGCTGGTCGACGCGATCGCCGCCCACCAGCGCGGCGGAGCCGTGGCCGACCGGGACCGGGCCGTCGAGGAGAAGATCGCCCAGACGGTCGAGAAGACCGCCGATGGCAGCGCCGAGCAGGGCGCCGCCCCGGCCGCCGAGAAGACCGGCGCCGACTCCGCCGCCGCGCAGGGCGCCGAGAGCGGCCCGCCGCAGCGGCGCACGCGCTCCCGCCGGGCCACGAGCACCGGCGTGGTGCCCGCCGCCGAGCAGCAGGGCGCCGAGGAGCCGAGCACCGCGCAGCGGACCGCCGCGCCGGCATCCGCCGAGCAGCAGCCGGCCGAGCGTCCCGCCGCGCCGTCCGAGCAGGGGGCTCCCGCCGAGGACGCCTCCGGCTCCGAGAGCGAGGGCGGCCGCAACCGCAACCGCAGCCGCCGCAACCGCAACCGCGACGACAACGGCCAGAACGGCGGCCAGGACTCCGGGCAGAAGTCCGAGGAGCCGCGCTCCTCGGCCGAGGGCCGTGACGACGACCAGTCGAAGCAGGACCGGAACCGCAACCAGAACCGTGGCCAGGACAAGGGCGGCCAGGACAAGGGCGGCCAGGACAACCGCCAGGACAAGGGCGGTCAGGACAACCGCCAGGACAAGGGCGGCCAGGACAACCGCCAGGACAAGGGCGGCCAGGACAACCGCGGCCAGGACAAGGGCGACGGCCGCGGCAAGCGGGAGAACCGCGCCGAGGGCGGCAAGTCCCAGGACGGCAAGGGCCAGGACAACCGCCAGGACAAGGGCGGCCAGGACAACCGCGGCCAGGACGACGGCGGCAGCCGCCGCAGCCGCCGCAACCGCAACCGCAACGACCGCGACCGGGACCGCAGCGACCGCAACGACCGCAACGACCGCGCGGAGCGCAACGAGCGCCGCAACCGGCGCGGGCGCAGCACCGGCCCCGAGGTCGACGACACGGAGTTCACCGAGGACGACGTCCTGCTGCCCGTCGCGGGCATCCTGGACGTCCTCGACAACTACGCGTTCGTGCGCACCTCCGGCTACCTGCCGGGCCCGAACGACGTCTACGTCAGCCTCGCCCAGGTCAAGAAGCACAACCTGCGCAAGGGCGACGCCGTGGTCGGCGCCATCCGCGCCCCCCGCGAGGGCGAGCAGCAGAACAACACGCGGCAGAAGTTCAACGCGCTGGTCCAGCTGACCACGGTCAACGGCAAGAAGACCGAGGAGAACAAGGACCGCGTGGACTTCGGGAAGCTGATCCCGCTGTACCCGCAGGAGCGGCTGCGCCTCGAGACGGAGTCCAAGAAGATCGGGCCGCGCGTCGTCGACCTGGTCGCGCCCATCGGCAAGGGCCAGCGCGGCCTGATCGTCTCCCCGCCGAAGGCCGGCAAGACGCTCATGCTCCAGGCGATCGCGAACGCGATCACCACGAACAACCCCGAGGTCCACCTCATGATGGTGCTCGTCGACGAGCGCCCCGAGGAGGTCACGGACATGCAGCGCACGGTCAAGGGCGAGGTCATCGCCTCGACCTTCGACCGGCCGGCGGACGACCACACCACGGTCGCCGAGCTCGCGATCGAGCGGGCCAAGCGGCTCGTGGAGATGGGCATGGACGTGGTGGTCCTCCTGGACTCCATGACCCGCCTGGGCCGTGCCTACAACCTCTCCGCCCCCGCCTCCGGGCGCATCCTCTCCGGCGGCGTGGACTCCGCGGCGCTCTACCCGCCGAAGAAGTTCTTCGGCGCGGCGCGCAACATCGAGAACGGCGGCTCGCTCACGATCCTCGCGACCGCCCTCGTGGAGACCGGGTCCAAGATGGACGAGGTCATCTTCGAGGAGTTCAAGGGCACCGGCAACATGGAGCTGCGCCTGTCCCGCTCGCTCGCGGACAAGCGGATCTACCCGGCCGTGGACGTCAACTCCTCGGGCACCCGCCGCGAGGAGAACCTCCTCTCCCCGGACGAGATCAAGATCATGTGGAAGCTGCGCCGCGTCCTCTCCGGGCTCGACCAGCAGCAGGCTCTCGAGCTGCTCACGAACAAGCTGCGGGACACCCAGTCCAACACCGAGTTCCTGCTCCAGGTGCAGAAGACCACGCTGTCGGCCCGCGCCGAGAGCGACCGCTAGCACGCCCGCAGCCGCCGCGGCCCGATCCGGATCCCCGGACCGGGCCGCGGCGGCGTCGTCGTGCCCGGGCGCCGCCCGCGTGCGACCCGACCGCCGTCGTCACCGCCGCCCGATGAAGGAGCGCCCCATGCCGGACCCGATCCAGTCCCTGCTCGACGAGCACGCCGAGCTGCAGCGGCAGCTCGCCGATCCCGCGGTGCACGCGGAGCAGGGCAAGGCCCGCCGCCTCGGTCGCCGCTACGCCGAGCTCAACGGCATCGTCGAGGCCCACCGCCGGGTCCATCGCCTCGAGGAGGACCTCGGCGCGGCGCGCGAGCTCGCCGCCGAGGAGCCCGAGTTCGCCGAGGAGATCCCGGCGCTCGAGGAGCAGCTCACGGCGGCCCGCGAGAAGCTGCGCCGGCTGCTCGTGCCCCGGGACCCCGACGACGGGCGCAACGTGATCCTGGAGGTCAAGGCGGGGGAGGGCGGCGACGAGTCCGCGCTCTTCGCCGGGGACCTGCTGCGGATGTACCTGAAGTACGCGGAGGCCCGTGGCTGGAAGACCGAGTTCATCTCGACCAACGACTCCGACCTGGGCGGCTACAAGGACGTGCAGGTCGCGATCAAGTCGAACGCCACGGACCCCGCCGAGGGCGTGTGGGCGCGGCTGAAGTACGAGGGCGGGGTGCACCGTGTGCAGCGCGTGCCCGTCACCGAGTCGCAGGGTCGGATCCACACCTCCGCCGCGGCGGTGCTCGTCTTCCCGGAGGTCGACGAGCCCGAGGAGGTCGAGATCAGCCAGAACGACCTGAAGATCGACGTCTACCGCTCCTCCGGGCCCGGCGGCCAGTCCGTGAACACCACCGACTCCGCGGTCCGCATCACGCACCTGCCCACGGGCATCGTGGTGGCCATGCAGAACGAGAAGTCGCAGCTGCAGAACCGCGAGGCGGCGATGCGGGTGCTGCGGGCCCGCATCCTGGCCCACCAGCAGGAGCAGATCGACGCGGACAATGCCGCGCAGCGCCGCTCCCAGGTGCGGACCATGGACCGCTCCGAGCGGATCCGCACCTACAACTTCCCCGAGAACCGGATCAACGACCACCGCACCGGGTACAAGGCGTACAACCTCGACCACGTCATGGCGGGGGACCTCGAGCCGGTCGTGCGCTCGGCGATCGAGATGGACGAGCAGGCCCAGCTCGAGGCCATCGGCCAGCAGGACGGCTGAGCGGGGCCCCGGGATGACGAGGTCGCTGGGACAGGCGGTGCGCTGGGCGGAGCAGGTGCTCGCCGAGGCGGGGATCGACTCCGCGCGCACCGATGCGCTGCTGCTCGCCGGGCACCTCACGGGCCTGTCCCGGGGGGAGGTCGAGGCGCGCGCCATCATCGGCGGGGACGAGCCGCAGGGCTACGCGGAGCTGGTGGCCGAGCGCGCCCGCCGGATCCCGCTGCAGCACCTCACGGGCGTGGCCCACTTCCGCTATCTGACGCTGGCCGTGGGGCCCGGGGTGTTCGTGCCCCGGCCCGAGACGGAGACCGTGGTGCAGACCGTGGTCGACGAGCTGCGGAGTCAGCTCGCCGCCGGCGTGCACCGGCCGCACGTGGTGGACCTGGGCACCGGCTCGGGGGCGATCGCCGCCTCGGTGGCCCAGGAGGTGCCGCAGGCGCGCGTGCACGCCGTGGAGCTCTCCGTGGCCGCCCACGCGTGGGCCGCGGAGAACCTGCGCGGGACCCGTGCGGAGCTCGTCCGGGGCGATCTGCGCACGGCGTTCCCGGAGCTCGAGGGCCGCTGCGACGTGGTGGTGTCGAACCCTCCGTACATCCCCGCGGACGCGCTCCCGCGCGAGCCGGAGGCCCGGGAGCACGACCCGGAGCTCGCCCTGTACGGGGGCGGGGAGGACGGGCTCGAGATCCCGCGGGCGGCGCTGGCCTCGGCCCTGCGGCTGCTGCGCCCCGGGGGTTTCTTCGTCATGGAGCACGCGGAGGTGCAGTCCGGTGCCGTGGCGCACGCGTTCCGGGCCGCGGGGCTCGAGGACGTCGTGGGCCACCAGGACCTGACGGGCCGGGACCGGGCCACGGCCGGCCGGACGCCCCGCGCCGGCCGTGCGCGCACCACCGGGATGGGAGAATGGACGCCGTGAACCACACCGTCTACGACTGCACCAGCATCGCCCAGCGCACCGCCGGGCTCAAGCACGCCGCGCGCGCCCTCGCGGCCGACGCCTGCGTGGTCCTGCCCACCGACACGGTCTACGGGATCGGGGCCAACGCGTTCTCCGCCCGCGGGGTCGCGACCCTGCTCGCGGCCAAGGGACGGTCGCGGGCGATGCCCCCGCCCGTGCTCATCGCCCACGCCGGGGTGCTCGACGGCCTCGCGGACGAGGTCTCCGACGACGCCCGCGCGCTCGCCCACGCCTTCTGGCCCGGCGGGCTGACCCTGATCCTCCACTCCCACCCGTCGCTGGGCTGGGACCTGGGGGAGACCCACGGGACCGTGGCCCTGCGGGTGCCCGACGACGAGCTCGCCCAGGCGCTGCTCATCGAGAGCGGCCCGCTGGCCGTCTCCTCGGCCAACCGCACCGGCCACCCGGCCGCGTCGACGGCGCAGGCCGCGGTGGACATGCTCGGGGACTCCGTGGAGCTCTACCTGGACGGCGGCCCGCGGCCCGTCGGCGGTCCCGTGGACCGGGATCCGCTCTCGTCCACGATCGTGGACTGCACGGGGGAGACCCCGCTGCTGGTGCGCCACGGCACCGTGAGCCTCGCCCGGCTGCGCTCCGTCGTGCCCTCGGTGGTGCCGGCGGACGGCGACGAGGAGCTCGGGGGCCCCGCCACCGCGGACGGCGCCCCCGGGGATCCCGCCCGCGCGGACCGCGCCGGCGAGCGCGCGGCGGCCGGGGGATCGCACGCGGTGAGCGAGCCCGACCCGGAGGCCGGCCCTCCCGCGGCGGAGCCGGCCGCGCCGGCGGAGCCGGGCGCCGCCCGGGAGGACCAGCTGCCCCCGGCACCCGGTCCGGCGCAGGCTGCGGCCGCGCAGGGCCTGGCGGCCTCGCTCGTGGCGCGCTCCGCGGCGGGCACCCGGCCGGCCGTGGACCAGGACCGCACCCGCGTCCCGCGCCCGGGGTCACCGGGGGAGCCGCGGCCCCTGCCGGTCGACGAGGCCGCCCGGCTCGTGGCGCGCAGCCGCGGCGGCGCCTGAGGGCCGTCGCCGGGACGGCCCGGTGGTGCTCAGCCCCGGCCGGCGGCCAGGTGCGCCTGGCGCAGCACCTCGCTGATCCGCGGCTCGGGGACCGCGTCGTGCTCCTCGGCCCAGCCCCGCACCTGGCGCTGGCCGAACCAGGTCACCTCGAGCCGGCGGAAGACCCCGTGCCAGCGGTTCCCGACCAGGGCCGAGACCGCGAACCCGGCGTCCACCGCGAGCCGGCACAGCAGCACGGGGAGGTGCCGCGGCTCCCGCCGGCCCGCGTCCCGCAGGATGGAGCCGGTGGTGGCGCCCTCCCACGGCTGCAGCACGACCGGCGGCAGCTCCTCGCGGTGGCGTCCGACCCGGGAGACGAACTCGGCCAGGGCGTGCACGGACGTCACCGGGGTGTGCGCGGTCCCGTCGCCGGCCACCGAGCTCAGCGGCGAGGACGCGAACCGGGCCAGCCGCGCCGTGGTGCGCCGGCCGGAGCCCTGCACCGAGGTCGCGCGCAGCACCGTGATCGCCGGGGCCCCGTCCTCGTCCGCCCAGTCGCGGCGCAGCTTCAGGAGCGCGCTCTCGCCGAGGGCCTTGGAGAAGGAGTAGGGGGAGAAGGGCCGGACGGTGGGCGTCTCGTCGAGGACGTCGGCGTTGCCCTGCACGGCCGCGGAGCTGACGTGCACGACCCGGCGCACGCTCGTGCGGCGCGCCGCGAGGGCCACGAGCACGGGCAGCAGGGCGTTCGCCCCCACCAGGGACTCCTCGTGCGTCTGGTCCGGGGCCGCCAGGCCCGCGGCGTTGACGACCACGTGGGCGCCGGCGAAGGACTCGGCGAGGTAGTCGATGACGGACTCGAGCCGGCCGGCCTGCTGGAGCAGGTGGTGGACCGTGCGCGCCCCGGACCCCAGCCGCGGCGCGGAGACCGGGACCACCGTCTGGCCGTCCGCCTGCAGCCGGGCCACGGTCGCGGAGCCCACGAATCCCGTCGCTCCCAGGACTGCCCACGTCGTCGATGTCACGGTGCTTCCTCTCCTCCGGTCGCTGCCGGTCGCCGTCGTCCGGGTCCGGATCCTTGCGCTCATCGTACAGACCGGCCCCGGCCGGAGCGGGGCGACGCGGCCCGCCAGCCCGACGTCGGGCGGCCGCTTGCTAGACTCGGCACGGTCCGGAGCCCACCCCTGCTCCGCGCCGGACCCCGCACCCGTCACCGCACTGGAGGAGCCGCATGCCGTCCGACCCCACGCCCACCCCCACGGTGGCGGTGGCCTGCGTGACCCAGGACCGGCACGAGGACGTCCTCGAGCTCGTCGCCGCGCTGCGGGAGCAGACGGTCCCCGTCGCGTCCCTGTGCCTGGTCGACGCGGGCCGCGAGGCGCTGTCGCGGCAGGTGCTGGAGGAGGCGATCGGCGGCCGGTTCGCGCTCGAGCTCGTGCGGTCACTCGCCAACCTGGGCGGGGCCGGCGGGTTCTCCCTCGCGATCCTGACCGCGCTCGCCACGGGTGCGGACCACGTCTGGCTCATGGACGACGACGCCCACCCGGAGGGCCCCGACTGCCTCGAGATCCTCCTGCACGAGGCCGCTCAGCGGGACCTGTCGGTCGTCTCCCCCCTCGTCGTGGCGCCCGAGGACCACGGCGCGCTGGCCTTCTCCTACCGCCTCGAGGGACGGATGACCCACTCCCGGGCGGACCTGGAGCCGCTCGGCTTCCTGCCCGGCTACGCCACCTTCTTCAACGGCGCCCTCATGGCCGAGCACGTCTTCTTCGCGGTCGGGCTGCCGGACCTCAAGCTCTTCCTGCGCGGCGACGAGGTCGACTTCCTCGTGCGGCTGCGCCGCTCCGGGCTGCCCTTCGGCACCACCACCCGCACCGCCGTGGCCCACCCGCCGGGCTGGGACGAGGAGCACGTCGTGGTCCCCGGCCGGCTCAAGGTCGTGGTCCCCGGGACCGCGTTCAAGCGCGAGCACTTCTTCCGCAACCGGGGCTGGACCACGTGGCGGTACAAGCGGGTCGTCCAGCTCGGGGCCGACCTCGTCGGCTACCCCCTGTACTACCTGCGCCGGCGGGACCCGCGCGGTCTCGCGTCCTGGGCGAGCCGCTACGTCGGCGGGATGCGCGGCCGCGGCTTCGGCGGACCGCGGTGACGCCGTGAGCCCGCCCCCCGGCCTCGAGTTCTCCGTGCTCATGCCCGTCTACCGCGGCGACACCGCGCAGCGGGTGCGCCGTGCGGCCGAGTCGGCCACCGTCGAGCAGCAGCGCCGCCCCGCCGAGCTCGTCGTCGTGCGAGACGGCCCGGTCCCCGCGCCGCTCGAGGCCGAGCTGGACCGGCTCGTGCGCGAGCTGCCCGTGCCCGTGGTGCGGGTCGACCTGGAGCACAACGAGGGACTCACCGCGGCGCTCAACGCCGGCCTCGGCCGGTGCCGGCACGACGTCGTGGCCCGCGCCGACGCCGACGACGTCTCCTATCCCCGCCGCTTCGCGGTGCAGCTGCCCGTCATCGAGGCCGGGGCCGACCTGGTGGGCTCCTCGATGCACGAGATCGGCGACGACGAGCGGACCCCGATCGCCCTGCGCCGCGCCCCGGTGGGGGAGCGGGACATCCTCTCCGTCTCGCGGCGCCGCAATCCCGTGAGCCATCCGACCGTGGTGTTCCGGCGCTCGGCCGTGCGGGCGGCCGGCGGCTACGTGCACGTGCCCCTGGCCGAGGACTACTGGCTGTGGGTGCGGATGCTACGCGCCGGCGCCGACGTGCGCAACGTGCCCGAGCCGCTGGTCGGCTACCGGGTCTCCGCGGGCTCCTACGAGCGGCGCGGCGGGTGGCGCGTGCTCCGCGCGGAGCTCGCCCTCCAGGCCCGGTTGCGCGGGATCGGCCACGTGGGGTTCCTACAATGGGTGCGCAACGTGGTGGTGCGCGGCGGCTACCGGTTCGTCCCCACCCGGCTCCGGGAGCTCGCCTACCGGACCATGGTCGGCGCGCCCCGCCGCCGATCGTCCCGCAACAGCACCTGCTGACCGCCCGGCCCCCGGCTCCGGCACCGACCACGAAAGGAACTCCGCGATGAGTGGTGAGCCCGAGCGCCCCGCCGGTACGGCGGTGCCCCCCGGGGACGCCGGCAGGGGGGCGCCGCCCCGCGCCGGCCCCCCGGACCGGCCCGTGGCGTGGCTGTGGATCCAGATGCTGCTGGACTCCGTCGCCTGGGTCGTGGCCCTCGTGCTCGCCCTGGTGCTGCGCTACGAGATGGACCTCCAGTTCATCAGCGCCCCCGGTCTGCTGCTGGTGTCCCTGGTGGCCGTGGCCGCCCAGCTCGTGGTCGGCTTCTCCTTCGCCCTGTACAAGGGGCGGTACTCGTTCGGCAGCTTCGACGAGGCCAAGCTCCTCGTGGTGGTCACCCTCATCGTCACGGCCGTGGTCCAGGTCCTGCTCCTGGTGGTGGGCACGAGCATCGGCATCCCGCGCTCCACCGCCCTCATCGCCTTCCCCTTCGCGTGCCTGTTCATGGCCGCCTTCCGCTACCTCAAGCGGATGTACCAGGAGGCCTCCGCCCGCCCGGGCGCCTCCGCCCAGCACGTGGTGATCTACGGCGCCGGCTACCTGGGGACCTTCCTGGTCCACCGCATGATGCAGGACCCGCATTCGGAGTTCCTGCCCGTGGCCCTGCTCGACGACGACCCCGCCAAGAAGCACCTGCGGATCTCCTCCGTGCCCGTCCTCGGCACCCTGCACGACGTCCGCGACGTCATGGCCCGCACCCGCGCCTCCGTGCTCATCGTGGCGATGTCCAGCCCGGAGCCCCGCATCATGCACCGGGTCGCGGACGCCGTGGCCGGCACCGGGATCCGGGTCATGACGATGCCCCCGCTCGGCGAGGTGCTCACCGCCAAGCACCACGCCACGGACTTCCGGGACATCAGCATGGAGGACCTCATCGGCCGCCGCCCCGTCGACATCGACGTCGAGGAGATCGCCGGCTACGTCAAGGGCCGCCGCGTCCTGGTCACCGGCGCGGGCGGCTCCATCGGCTCCGAGCTGTGCCGCCAGCTCGTGGGCTTCGAGCCCGCCGAGCTGATCATGGTGGACCGCGACGAGTCGGCCCTGCAGGGCACGCAGATCTCCATCACGGGCCGCGGCCTGCTCGACGGGCGGGACACCGTCCTCGCCGACATCCGCGACCCCGAGTCCGTCGGGACGATCTTCCGCGACCGCCTGCCCCAGGTGGTCTTCCACGCCGCCGCCCTCAAGCACGTCTCCCTGCTCGAGCAGTACCCGGACGAGGCGTGGAAGACCAACGTCGTCGGCACCCTCAACGTGCTGCAGGCGGCCGAGGAGGCGGGGGTCGAGGTCTTCGTCAACATCTCGACCGACAAGGCGGCCAACCCCACCACGGCGCTGGGCCACTCCAAGCGCGTCGCGGAGAAGCTCACCGCCTGGATGGCGGACCGCACCGGGCACCGGTACGTCTCGGTGCGCTTCGGCAACGTCTTCGGCTCGCGCGGCTCGATGCTGCCCCTGTTCACCGAGCAGATCCGGCAGGGCGGGCCGATCACGGTGACGCACGCCGAGGCCACCCGCTACTTCATGACCATCCCCGAGGCGTGCCAGCTGGTGATCCAGGCGGGGGCGATCGCCCGCGGCGGCGAGGTGCTGATCCTCGACATGGGCGAGCCCGTGCGGATCATGGACATCGCCGAGCGGCTGCGCGTGATGAGCGGGCGCGAGGACGTCGAGATCGAGGTCACCGGGCTGCGCCCGGGGGAGAAGCTGCACGAGGACCTCATCGGCCTCGGCGAGAAGGACGAGCGGCCCTTCCACCCCAAGATCTCCCACGCGCGCGCCGACCGCCTCGACCCCGACCAGCTGGACCGGCACACGTGGAAGGTGCGCGGCGGCATGGTCTACACGGGCACGATCCCCGTCGTGCGAGCGTCCACGCAGCCGCCGCCCACGTCGGTCCAGCGCCCGCGCAGCTCCTCGGGGCGGGCCTCGTGAGCACGGCCCTGCTGTTCCCGGGCGTGCTGGTCCCGGCCGAACTCGACCTCACGGACCCGGGTGCCGCCCCCGACCCGGAGGAGCTGCGCCGGCTCGGGGAGCTCGTCCTCACGGTCGGCGCCCCGGCCCTCGTGCTCAGCCTCCTGCTGCCGCTGGCCGTCAAGCCCCTGCTCGCCCGGTGGGGCGTGCTCGACGTCCCCAACGAGCGCTCCTCCCACCAGCGCACGGTCGTCCGGGGCATGGGCCTGGCCGTGGCCGTCGCGGTGCTCCTCGCCTACGGCTCCGCGCTGCTCACCGGCGCGATCGAGGTCGACCGCTCCGTCGCGCTCGTGGTCCTGGCGGTCGGGGGCCTGTTCGCCGCCCTCGGCTGGGCCGAGGACTACCGGGGCGTGTCCGTGCGGGTGCGCCTGGCCGCCCAACTGGGCATCGGCCTCATCGCCACGTCCGTCCTCGTCTCGGTCCTCGGCACCTCCGCGTGGTGGCTGCCCGTGGGCACCCTCGCGATCGCCGCCTACGTGAACATGGCGAACTTCATGGACGGGATCAACGGCATCTCCGGGCTGCACGGCCTGGCGGCGGGCCTGCTGTACGCCTGGGCCGGTGCCTCCAACGACCTGCCGTGGATGGTCGCCGCCGGACTGGCCGTGGCGGGCGGCTTCGCCGGGTTCCTCCCCTGGAACCTCGGCCGCGGCACCGTCTTCCTCGGGGACGTCGGCTCCTACCTGCTGGGCGGGTCGCTGGCCGGCATCGCGGTCGCCGCCTTCCTCTCGGGCGTCTATGTCGAGTACCTCCTGCCCCCGCTCGCGGTCTACGTGGCCGACACCTCCGTGACGCTGCTCCGCCGCGTCCGCGCGGGAGAGGCCTGGTACCGCCCGCACCGCCAGCACGTCTACCAGCGGCTCACCGACGTGGGCCTGTCCCACACGGGCTCGGCGCTGGTGGTCACGGCCGCGACCGTCCTCGTGAGCGTCGCCTCGGTCCTGGGCCTGCGCGCAGGACCTGCCGCCACCGCCCTGGCCGGCGCGTTCGTGCTCGCGGTGCTCGCGCTCTACCTCGTGCTGCCCGCGCTGCTCGGGCACCGGGCGGCCGCCCGGTCCGGCGTGGAGGCCGGCCCGTGAGCGCGGCCGCGCTCAGCGCCCTGCTCGGCGCCGGGCTGGTCGCCGCGAGCCACCTGGTCACCCTGCTCGTGGCGCGGGCCACCGCGGGCGCGGACGGACCGGTCGCCGCGCCCGCGCTCGCCCTGACGTACGTGCTGAAGGTGCTCGTGCTCGGCTGGATCCTGCTCACCGTGCCGGCGCCGCCGTGGCTGGCCCCGGGCTGGGTCGCGGCGGGCGTGCTGGCCGCGCTCGTCGTCTCGCTGGCGCTCGCGGCCCGGACGGGCGCCCGGGCCACCCGCGACGCCCTGGCACCGGTGCTGGAGGCACGCCGCCGTGCGGAGGCCGAGGGCGCGGACGGCCCCGGCGCACCCGCCCCGACCGACGACAGGAAGCAGGACGACCATGAGCACGGATGACCGCGACGACGCCGCCCGCCCGGACGGCGACCCGGCGCCGGGAGCGCCGGACGAGGGGCCCCCGGACCCCCCAGGACTGCGCACCGCGGGGGAGCTCGTGGAGGGCGGAGGGCTCTCCGGAGGGCTCACGACACTCCTCTACGTGGTGATCGGGATGGGGTTCTGGAGTTTGGTAGGGTGGGGTGCGGATCGCGTGCTGGGAACCCGGTGGATCGTGGTCCTGGGTGCGTGCATCGGCGCCGCGTCCGGGATCTACGTCGTGTACCTCCACATGCAGGAGGGGCTCCGTCGCAGCCCGACCTCCGATGGGACAGATCCTCACCACCCGCACCAGTCCGGCCCGGACTCGGCGCCCCGACCGTGACCACCGGCCAGAGCACTGCAGAAAGGACCCGCATTGAACGCCGCCCTCATCAGGCTCCCCGCCACCGGAGGATTCACCGCCCCGACCGTCGACGAGATGCACCTGCCCTATTTCTTCGAGGTGGGCTCCTTCGGCTTCGGCAAGCAGATGCTGCTGATCCTCCTGTCGGTCGTCCTGATCGCCGGCTTCTTCATGTGGGCCATCCGCCGCAACGCCCTCGTCCCCTCGAAGTCGCAGTACCTCGCGGAGAGCGGCTACGGGTTCGTGCGCAACCACCTCGGCCGGGACATCATCGGTGAGAAGGAGTTCCGCCCCTACATCCCGCTGCTGTTCACCTTCTTCTTCTTCATCCTGGTGAACAACCTCTTCGGCTCCATCCCGGTGCTGCAGCTCCCGACCCTCTCGCACGCGGGCTCCGCCTACGTCCTGGCCGGCATCGCCTACGTCACCTGGGTCTTCATGGGCATCAAGCGCCACGGGTTCGGCGGCTTCATGGGCAAGATGACGATGCCGCCGGACGTCCCCAAGCTGCTCTACATCTTCCTCATCCCGATCGAGTTCCTCTCGAACCTGATCATCCGCCCGGTCACGCACGCCCTGCGTGTGTTCGCCACGATGTTCGCCGGTCACCTGGCGCTCATGGTCGCGGCGTCCATGACGGGATACCTGCTCTCGCAGGCCAGCGCCATCAGCGTCGTCGCGCTGGGGTCCACCGTGCTCGGCGTGTTCATCTACTTCCTGGAGATCCTGATCCAGGTCCTCCAGGCCTACATCTTCACCCTCCTCTTCGCCGTGTACGTCCAGGGCGCCCTGCAAGAGGGCCACTGACACCGGCGGAGCACCGCTCCGGCCCCGGCCGGACCCCCGCAGTCCAACCCCGAAATGTTCAGAGCCGACACGGCTACGACGCCCGGCCCCCGGGCACCTAGAAAGGAAATACCCCTCATGACTGGTTCGCTCAGTGCTATCGGTTACGGTCTGGCTGCCATCGGCGGCGGCATCGGCGTGGGTCTGATCTTCGCCGCGTACATGCAGTCCGTCGCCCGCCAGCCGGAGTCGCAGCGCGTGCTCCAGCCGATGCTGTTCTTCGGCTTCGCCGTGGTCGAGGCGCTCGCGATTCTGGGCTTCGTGCTCGCGTTCATCGCCTGAGTGGCGCATCCCGTACAAGTCCTTCCTAGAGAACAGGAATCGCGCAAATGATCACCGTGCTGGCAGTCGAGGAAGGGGCGAACCCCCTCTTCCCCAATGTCTGGGAGATGCTGATCACCGGCATCGGCTTCCTGATCCTGCTCTTCCTGGTCGTCAAGTACGTCGTACCGGCGTTCGAGCGGGTCTACCGTGAGCGCACCGAGGCCATCGAGGGTGGTCTGGCCAAGGCCAAGGCCGCCCAGGCCGAGGCCGCCGCCGCCCGCGACGAGTACAACCAGCAGCTCGAGAGCGCCCGCCTGGAGGCCCAGAAGATCCGCGAGGAGGCTCGCCTCGAGGGCGAGAAGATCCTCGCGGACTTCAAGGACCGGGCGAACGCCGAGTCGGCCCGCATCACCGAGAACGCCCACCGCACCATCGAGGCGGAGCGCTCGGCGGCCGTGGTCTCCCTGCGCAACGAGGTGGGCACCCTGGCCACCACGCTCGCGGCGAAGATCGTGGGCGAGTCGCTCGACGACGACGCCCGGTCCAACCGGGTGGTCGACCGCTTCCTCGCCGACCTGGAGCAGGAGCAGGAACGGAATGCAGGTGCGGCACGGTAATGGCAGACGCAGCGAACGAATTCACACAGCAGAACGCTCGTGAGGTCGAGCGCTGGGCAGGCTCCGCCAGTCCCGCGCTCGCCCGTGAGCTGTTCGCCGTGCTCGCGGTCCTCGACGAGAACGGCGCCCTGCGCCGTGCGCTGGCGGACCCCTCCTACGAGGGACCGGCACGCGAGCAGGTCGTGCGCCGGCTCTTCGCCGACAAGGTCTCCACGGACGCCGTGGAGGTCGTCGCGCACCTCGCCGGTCGCCGCTGGAGCGACGACCGCGAGTTCGTCGACGCCATCGAGCACGCCGGGGTGGCCCTCACCGCGGCGTCCGCCGAGAACCGCGGCGGGCTCGAGGGCCTCGAGCAGGTCGTGGACCAGCTGATCGGGTTCAAGGGGGTGCTGGACGGCTCGCACGAGCTGCAGCGCGCCCTCAGCGACCCGCGCGCCGACGTCGAGGCCAAGACCCGGCTGGCGCAGCGCCTGACCCCGGGCGCCTCGGACGAGGCGCTGCTGCTCGTGGAGCAGGCAGTGCTCTCGCCCCGCGGCGCTCTGGTCGGCCGCCTCGTCGACCGCTTCGCGGAGGAGGTGGCGGCCCGCCGCCAGCGGTGGATCGCGCACGTGAGCACGTCGCGGCCGCTGACCGAGGAACAGCGCGGGCGGCTCCAGCAGCAGCTGAACGCGGTGTACGGCAGGGATCTCAAGCTCACCGTGGACGTCGACCCGACGCTGATCGGAGGGCTCAAGGTGCAGGTGGGCGAGGAGGTCATCGACGGTTCCGTCGCCGCCCGACTCGACGAGCTGCGCCAGCGGATCGGGGCCTGACCCCTCGGGGCCGGCACCACGTGGTCGTGGCCGGGCGCCCCTGCCGGCCGGACGGGGCGGCAGCCGGTGGACCGGCACAGCGTTCCGCCACAGATTTGGACTCACGGTCACCGCTGACGGCAGTGATCACGAACTAGGAGAGCAGGGACAGGACATGTCCGAAGTCACCATCAATGCCGACGACGTCCGTAGCGCGCTGAGCGAATTCGCCGCGTCCTACGAGCCCGGCACCGCAGAACGAACCGAGGTCGGCCGCGTCAGCAGCGCCTCCGACGGCATCGCGCGGGTCGAGGGCCTGCCCTCGGTCATGGCCAACGAGCTGCTGCGCTTCGAGAACGGCGTGCTCGGTCTCGCGCAGAACCTCGACGTCCGCGACATCGGCGTCGTGATCCTCGGCGACTTCCGAGGCATCGAGGAGGGCCAGGAGGTCCAGCGCACCGGGGAGGTCCTCTCCGTGCCGGTGGGCGACGCGTTCCTCGGCCGCGTGGTCGACCCGCTGGGCACGCCCATCGACGACCTCGGCCCGATCGAGTCCGAGGGCCGCCGCGCCCTCGAGACGCAGGCGCCCGGCGTGACCATGCGCAAGTCGGTCCACGAGCCCCTGCAGACCGGCATCAAGGCCATCGACGCGATGATCCCGATCGGCCGCGGCCAGCGCCAGCTCCTCATCGGCGACCGCCAGACCGGCAAGACCGCGATCGCCGTGGACGCCATCCTGAACCAGCGCGCCAACTGGGAGTCCGGCGACGTCAACCGGCAGGTGCGCTGCATCTACGTGGCCGTCGGCCAGAAGGCGTCCACCATCGCCGGCGTGCGCCAGACCCTCGAGGACAACGGAGCCCTGGAGTACACGACCATCGTCGCGGCTCCCGCCTCGGAGGCCGCGGGCATCAAGTACCTCGCCCCCTACGCGGGCTCGGCCATCGGCCAGCACTGGATGTACGGCGGCAAGCACGTCCTCATCGTCTTCGACGACCTCTCCAAGCAGGCCGAGGCGTACCGCGCGGTCTCGCTGCTGCTGCGCCGTCCGCCGGGACGCGAGGCCTACCCGGGCGACGTGTTCTACCTGCACTCCCGCCTCCTCGAGCGCTGCGCCAAGCTCTCCGACGAGCTGGGCGCGGGCTCGATGACCGGGTTGCCGCTGATCGAGACGAAGGCCAACGACGTCTCGGCCTTCATCCCCACCAACGTCATCTCCATCACCGACGGCCAGATCTTCCTGCAGTCGGACCTGTTCAACGCCAACCAGCGCCCGGCCGTGGACGTGGGCATCTCGGTGTCCCGCGTCGGCGGCGCCGCGCAGGTCAAAGCCATGAAGAAGGTCTCCGGCACGCTGAAGCTCGAGCTGGCGTCCTACCGCTCGATGCAGGCCTTCGCGATGTTCGCCTCCGACCTGGACCCCGCGTCCCGGCAGCAGCTGACCCGCGGCGCCCGGCTGATGGAGCTGCTGAAGCAGAAGCAGTACACCCCGTACCCGGTCGAGGACCAGGTCGTCTCGATCTGGGCCGGCACCAACGGCCACCTCGACGAGGTGGAGGTCGCCGACGTGCTCGACTTCGAGCAGGCCCTGCTCGAGCACGTGCGCCGCACCACGAACGTGATGGACTCCATCGTCGGCACCGGCAAGCTCGAGGACGACGCCGTCGCCGCCCTCGAGACGGCTGTCGCCGAGGTCAAGCGGGACTTCCGGGGCACCAAGCACGGGATCGAGCCGGGCCACGAGGAGCACGAGCCCCTCGAGGCGTCCGAGGTCGAGCAGGAACGGATCGTCAGGAAGTAACCGGTCGG
>NZ_JBISWK010000072.1:0-7078 GCF_044462205.1 Kocuria rhizosphaericola
GGTGCGCCGCCACGGCGGCGCACCGGACACGGTGACGAAAGGAAGTCACATGGGAGCGCAGATTCGGGTCTACCGGAACAAGATCGCGTCGACCAAGTCCATGAAGAAGATCTTCAAGGCCATGGAGATGATCGCGACCTCGCGCATCAACAAGTCCCGACAGGGTCTGCAGGCGGCGCGTCCCTACGCGAACGCGCTGACCCGGGCGGTCTCACAGGTCGCCACCCAGCACAACGTCTCCCATGTCCTGACCACACGGGCCGACGAGGTGCGCCGGTCGGCCGTGGTGATCCTGACCTCGGACCGCGGTCTGGCCGGGTCCTACTCGTCCAACGTGCTCAAGGAGGCCGAGGGCCTGCTCGAGCTGCTGCACGGGGAGGGCAAGGAGACCAAGGTGTACCTGATCGGCCGCAAGGCCCAGGCGTACTTCGACTTCCGCAGCCGCGCCTACGAGCGGAACTGGACCGGGGACACGGACAACGCCCGGCCCGACCGTGCGCGGGAGCTGCGCAAGGTGCTGATCGAGGACCTGGAGACCCCGCACGAGGACGGCGGCGTCGACGAGATCCACCTCGTCTACACGACGTTCAAGTCGATGGTCGTCCAGGAGCCCCGGGTGCTGCGGCTGCTGCCGCTGGAGGTCGTGGACGCCAACGCGCTGACCGACGAGGTCGCCCAGGAGTTCGACGAGCTGGAGGAGCCGGACAGCACCTTCGAGTTCGAGCCGAACCCCGAGGAGTTCCTCGACGCGGTCCTGCCGCGCTACATCGACGCCCGCCTGTTCGCGAGCCTCGCGCACGCCGCCACGAGCGAGCTCGCGGCCCGGCAGAAGGCCATGAAGGCGGCCGGCGACAACGCCGACGAGCTCATCAAGAAGTACACCCGCCTGATGAACAACGCCCGCCAGGCCGAGATCACCACCGAGCTCACCGAGATCGTGAGCGGCGCCGAGGCCCTGTGACGGGCCGTCCCGGCGATCCAGCAACTGACCACCACGAACAAGTGAAGTGAGAGAAATGACTGCCACCATCAGCGAACAGGCCGGGCAGCCGGTCTCGGGCGGCGCCACGGGCCGCATCGCCCGGGTCATCGGGCCGGTCGTCGACGTCCAGTTCCCCGAGCACGCGGTGCCCGGGATCTACAACGCCCTGACCGCCCAGTACGACCTCAACGGCGAGAAGCGGACGATCACGTTCGAGACGGCCCAGCACCTGGGCGACAACATGGTCCGCGCGATCGCCCTGCAGCAGACCGACGGCCTGGTGCGCGGCACCGAGGTCAAGGACTCCGGCGGCCCGATCTCCGTGCCCGTGGGCGACGTGGTCAAGGGCCACATCTTCAACGTGCTCGGTGAGGCCCTCGACGTCGAGACCTCCTCCCTCGAGATCACCGAGCGCTGGCCGATCCACCGCAAGGCGCCGTCCTTCGCGGAGCTCGAGGGCTCCACGGAGATGATGGAGACCGGTATCAAGTCGATCGACCTCCTGACCCCCTACATCAAGGGCGGCAAGATCGGCCTGTTCGGCGGCGCCGGCGTGGGCAAGACCGTGCTCATCCAGGAGATGATCACGCGTGTGGCGCGCAACTTCGGCGGCACCTCGGTCTTCGCCGGTGTGGGCGAGCGCACCCGTGAGGGCAACGACCTCTGGGTGGAGATGGAGGAGGCGAACGTCCTCAAGGACACCGCCCTCGTGTTCGGCCAGATGGACGAGCCGCCCGGAACGCGTCTGCGCGTGGCCCTGACGGGTCTCACGATGGCGGAGTACTTCCGCGACGTGCAGAACCAGGACGTGCTGCTCTTCATCGACAACATCTTCCGCTTCACCCAGGCCGGCTCCGAGGTGTCGACCCTGCTGGGCCGCATCCCCTCCGCCGTGGGCTACCAGCCGACGCTGGCGGACGAGATGGGCGTGCTGCAGGAGCGCATCACCTCGACCCGCGGCCACTCGATCACCTCGATGCAGGCGATCTACGTGCCCGCCGACGACTACACCGACCCGGCCCCGGCCACGACGTTCGCCCACCTGGACGCGACCACGGAGCTCTCCCGTGACATCGCCTCCCGCGGCCTGTACCCGGCGATCGACCCGCTGACCTCGACCTCGCGCATCCTCGACCCGCAGATCGTGGGCCAGGAGCACTACGACGTCGCGATCCGCGTCCGGTCGATCCTGCAGGAGAACAAGGAGCTGCAGGACATCATCGCGATCCTCGGCGTCGAGGAGCTCTCCGAGGAGCAGAAGGTCGTCGTCTCGCGCGCCCGCCGCATCGAGCAGTTCCTCTCCCAGAACACCTACACCGCCAAGCAGTTCACCGGTGTCGAGGGCTCCACGGTCCCGCTCGCGGAGACCGTCGAGGCGTTCGCGAAGATCACCGAGGGCGAGTTCGACCACGTCCCGGAGCAGGCGTTCTACAACGTCGGCGGTCTCGAGGACGTCATGCAGAAGTGGGACGAGATCAAGTCCCGGACCGGCGGCAAGTAGTCATGGCCGAGATGATCGTCGAAATCGTCTCCCTCGAGCAGGCCGTGTGGAACGGGACGGCCCGGATGGTCCGGGTCCGCACGTCCGAGGGCGACATCGGAATCCTGCCCGGCCACGAGGCCGTGGCCGGCATCCTCAAGCCGGGAGACTTCGCGGTGGACCCCGTGGACGGCTCCCGGGTCGAGGGCACGATCGACTCCGGATTCGTCTTCGTGGACAACGACCGGGTGACGATCGTGGCGGACAACGTGGAGCTGTCCGGGGCCGCGGCCGCCTGATCCCACCCCATCGCGCAGGGCCCCGCCCCGCGCGCCGAGAACAGCTGCGGCCTCCGCACCACCGGTGCGGAGNGGCCGCAGCCGTACCCGGGGCCCCGCACGGGCCCCGGTGAGACCGCCCAGGAGAGTGGATGGAAGAGAAGATCGTCGTGCACGGACCCACCGCGGTCAACGGCACCCTGCGCGTCTCCGGCGCCAAGAACAGCGTGCTGAAGCTGATGGCGGCGACCCTGCTGGCCGAGGGCGAGTCCACCATCACGAACGTCCCCGAGATCCACGACGTCACCATCATGGCGGAGCTGCTGCGCCGCCTCGGCTGCGCCGTGAGCTACGAGCGCGCCGAGAAGACGGTGCGGATCGACGTCCCGGCGGCGCTGCACCACCAGGCGGACTACGACCTGGTGCGGGCGATGCGCGCGTCGATCTCCGTGCTCGGGCCGCTGGTCGCCCGGTGCCACGTGGCCGAGGTCGCGCTGCCCGGCGGTGACGCCATCGGCTCCCGCGGTCTCGACATGCACCGCGCGGGCCTCGAGGCCATGGGCGCGGTGCTGCAGATCGAGCGCGGCTACCTCGTGGCGTCCGTCCCCGGGAGCCTGCGCGGGACGCACTTCCGCCTGGACTACCCCTCCGTGGGCGCCACGGAGAACCTCATGATGGCCGGGACGCTGGCGGAGGGCGCCACCGTCATCGACAACGCGGCCCGCGAGCCGGAGATCGTGGACATCGGACGGATGCTGCAGGCGATGGGGGCCCGGATCGAGGGGCTCGGCACGAGCACCGTCACGGTCACCGGGGTGGCGTCCCTGCGTCCGGTCGAGCACCGGACGGTTCCCGACCGGATCGTGGCGGGCACCTGGGCGTTCGCCGCGGCCGTGACCGGGGGAACGGTGGAGATCCAGGGCGCGGAGCCCGACCACCTGACCGTGGTGCTGGACAAGCTGCGCAGCGCGGGGTGCCGCGTGGACACGGACGGGGGCCGCTTCGTGGTCGCCGGGCCGGCGCGTCCGCGCGCGATCAACGTGTCCACGCTGCCGTACCCGGGGTTCCCCACCGACCTGCAGCCGTTCGTGGTGGCCCTCAACGCGGTGGCCGAGGGCTCCGGCATGGTCACCGAGAACGTCTTCGAGGCCCGCTGGGGCTTCACGGCCGAGCTGGAGCGGCTGGGCGCCAGCGTGCGTCTCGACGGCCACCACGCGCTGGTGGCCGGGATGCCCGTGCTCTCCGGCGCGCCCGTGGAGGCCATGGACATCCGGGCGGGCGCGGCCCTCGTGATCGCGGGGATGGCCGCCGTCGGCACCACGGACGTGAGCGGCGTCCAGCACGTGGACCGCGGCTACGAGCACTTCGTGGAGCAGCTGGGGGCGGCCGGGGCCGCCGTCGAGCGCCGCATGGTCGGCACCGCGTTCTGAGGTCGCGCGCACGACGGAGCCCCGCACCCGGGACGGGTGCGGGGCTCCGTGCTCAGCCGGTGCGCGGGAAGCGGATCAGATGAGCGTGACGCCGGTGGCCTGCGGGCCCTTCTGGCCCTGGCCGATCTCGAACTCGACGCGCTGGTTCTCCTCGAGGGTGCGGAAGCCGCCCGACTGGATCTCCGAGTAGTGGACGAAGACGTCCGAGTCGGAGTCGTCGGGGGTGATGAAGCCGAAGCCCTTTTCGGCGTTGAACCACTTGACGGTGCCCTGGGCCATGAAGATCTCTCCTTGCGAGATGGTGCGAAACGTGTGCACAGGTCGTGCACGGAAGGGCGGTACCACGAGATGAGCCGAGGGCCGAGGCTCCCGTTCCCGAGGGGCGGGAGCCAAGGTCAGGGTCGAACGTCACGCTCGCTTACCCGTTCTGCGAGCATGCAAAACATGGAACGAAGAACACGTTCAGCTTCACACACTCCCCGGGGCCGGTCAACGTTGTTCGCCTGCTGATCATCGTGTGTTGCGGGCCGTGCGCCGACCGCACGGGTGCGGACCGCGCTCAGAAGAGGCGCGAGTCGCTGTCGTCGAGCCCGCGCATCTCGTCGTAGTCGAGGGTGAGGCACGCGATGCCCCGGTCCTCGGCGAGCACCCTGGCCTGGGGCCTGATGAGCTGGGCGGCGTAGACCCCGCGCACGGGCGCCAGGAGGGGATCGCGGTTGAGCAGCTCGAGGTACCGGGTGAGCTGCTCGACGCCGTCGATGTCCCCGCGCCGCTTGAGCTCGACCGCCACGGTGGCGCCGGCGGCGTCGCGGGCCAGGATGTCGACCGGTCCGATCGCGGTGGGGTACTCGCGCCGGACGAGGGTGTGCCCCGAGCCCAGGCGGTGGATCTGCTCGGCGAGCAGCCGCTGGAGGTCGGCCTCGACCCCGTCCTTCACGAGCCCGGGGTCGGTGCCCAGCTCGTGGGAGACGTCCTCGTGGATCGCGAACACCTGGATGACCAGGCGGTCGTCGCTCTTGGCGGCCTGGACGGTCCACGTCTGCAGGACGCCCTCGGCCGCGAGCTCCGTCCCCGGCTCGCCGACGTGCAGGCGCGCGGGCGGGCTCATCCAGTTCAGGGGCTTGTAGCTGCCGCCGTCCGAGTGCACGAGCACGGAGCCGTCGGCCTTCACGAGCAGAAGACGCCGGGCGGCGGGCAGGTGGGCGCGCAGACGCCCTTCGTAGTCGACGGAGCAATCGGCAATGACGAGACGCACGCGGACCAGCCTAGCGGTCCGCGGGAGGCGGCCCGCACCGGGGGCGGCGGAGGCCCGTGTGAGAGGATGACGCCGTGCCACGCTCCAACCACTCCTCGCGCCGCCGCCGCGGCGGACCCGGGCCCGGCCCGCGCGCCAGCAAGTGGCAGCGCGGCGCGGCGCAGGAGCCGTGGTCGGTCGAACGGGTCCTGGAGCCGGCGCCCACGGTGGAGCGCTCGGCGGACGGGGACTGGATGGTCCGCCACGTCCGGCCCGCCAACGCGGTGAAGACCTACACCTGCCCCGGTTGCGGCCGGTCCATCCCGCCGGGGATCGCGCACCTGGTCGTCTGGCAGCAGGACTCCCTGCTGGGGGTCCGCAGCGCCTTCGAGGACCGCCGGCACTGGCACGAGCGCTGCTGGCGCACGCGCCGCTGAACCCGCTGCCGCGCCGGGCCGCCGTCACGCCGGGAGCGGACACGGCGCCGCCCCGGTGGCCGAGCCGCCCCCGGCGGCCGATAATCGACAGAGGACCCGCGGCGCCCGCCGGGCGCCGTCCCGCAACCGGCCGGGACCGCCGGCCCAGACCGCCGACGCGGCCCGCCGACCGCCGGAGCAGCCCCCGGCGGCCGAGCGGACCGCCGAGCCCGTCGTCGAGCCCCCAGGAGACAGCCCGTGAACGAGTTCCAGCACCAGCAGCCCCGCAGCACCGCCGAGACCGCCCCGCCGCCGCAGGGGACCGAGCTCCCGTCCTCCGTGCGCGGAGCGGTGGACCTGGGCGCCGCGGCCGCGCCCGCCGGCCCGCCCGCGGAGGGGGACCGGCCGGGCGGGTACCGCCGGGAGGTGACGGCGGCCGACTTCCAGGAGGTCGCCCAGCTCTCCGCCCAGGTCCCCGTGGTCTTCGCCCTGTGGGCCCGCTTCAGCCAGCAGTCCGTTGCGTTCGCCGACACCCTGGAGCAGGTCGTCGACCGGTACCGAGGCCGGCTCCTGCTGGCCTCCGTGGACGCCGAGGCCGCCCCCGAGATCGCCCAGATGTTCCAGGCGCAGTCCGTGCCCACCGTGGTGGCGCTGCTCGGCGGGCGGCCCGTCCCGCTGTTCAACTCCACGGTCCCGGCCGAGCAGGTGGCCCAGTTCCTCGACGAGCTGCTCGCGCTCGCCGAGCAGAACGGGATCACGGGCACCGTGGAGCCCGCGCGCACCGACGAGCCGGAGCCGCTGCCCCCGCTGCACCAGGAGGCCGTGGACGCCCTCGAGGCCGGGGACGTCGACGCCGCCGAGGCCGCGTACCGGAAGGCGATCGCCGAGAACCCCGGGGACCGGGAGGCGAAGCTCGCCCTCGCCCAGGTGCACCTGCTCCAGCGCGTGCTGCCGCTCGACGCCGCCACGGCGCGCGCCGAGGCCGCCGCCGCCCCGGACGACGTGGCGGCCCAGCTGGCCGTCGCCGATCTCGACGTCTCGGGCGGCCACGTGGAGGACGCCTTCCGGCGGCTGCTGGCCCTGGTGCGGCGCACCGCGGGGGAGGACCGCGACGCCGTCCGGCTGCGCCTGCTCGAGCTCTTCGACGTGGTCGGCGCCGAGGACCCGCGCGTGGTGGCCGCCCGGGGCGCCCTGATGCGCGCCCTCTTCTGAGTCCTCGTCCCTGAGGGCCCACCGTCCGCCGGGACCACCCGGCGGA
>NZ_JBISWK010000073.1:0-16888 GCF_044462205.1 Kocuria rhizosphaericola
GGCCGTCCCGGGACGGGCCGGCGCACCGGACGCGTCCGCGCCGCCGGCCCTGAGCGTGCGCGGCCTCGTCCGGGTCTTCGGCCGCCCCGGCACCCCGGAGGCCAAGGTCGCGGTGGACCGCGTGGACCTCGACGTCCCCCGCGGCTCCTTCTTCGGCCTCGTGGGGCGCAACGGCGCCGGCAAGACGACGATGCTGTCCATGGCGACCGGCCTCCTCCGCCCGACGGCGGGCACCGCCCGCGTGGCCGGTGTCGACGTCTGGGCCGAGCCGCGGCGGGCCAAGCAGCTCATGGGGGTGCTGCCGGACGGGCTGCACCTGTTCGACCGGCTCACGGGACGTCAGCTCGTCACCTACTCCGGTCTGCTGCGCGGCATGGACCGCACGGTCGTGGCCGAGCGCACGGAGGACCTGCTGCGGGTCATGGACCTGCTCCCCGACGCCGGGACGCAGGTCCAGGACTACTCCGCCGGCATGACCAAGAAGATCGCGCTGGCCGGCGCCCTCATCCACGCCCCGAGCCTGCTGGTCCTCGACGAGCCGTTCGAGTCGGTCGACCCCGTCTCGGCCGCGAACATCCGCGAGATCCTGCACGGCTTCGTGTCCGCGGGCGGGACCGTGGTGGTCTCCAGCCACGTCATGGACCTCGTGCAGCGGATGTGCGACCACGTCGCCGTGATGGACCGCGGCCGGGTGCTGGCGGCCGGGACGGTCGACGACGTCCGGGTCGGGGCCACGCTCGAGGACCGGTTCGTCGAGCTGGTCGGCGGACGCCGGGAGACGGGGGAGGGGCTCTCGTGGCTGCGCCCGGAGTGAGCCGGGACCTCGCCCCGGCCCCGGGAGGCCTCGACCCCGCCGGGGCCGGCACGAGCGCCCTGGCCGGGCGGCTCGTGGGCCTGAAGGCGAGGCTCCTCGTCAACACCCTGACCCGCAGCACCTGGGTGCTCGTGGGGACGGTGCTGGGCGCCGCCTACTTCCTGTTCCTGCTGGGCCTGGCCGTGGTCGCGCTCTTCCTCCTCGGCCGCCAGGACCTGTCCGTGGTGCGCACCGTGCTCGTACTGGCCGGGACGGCGGCCACGCTGGCCTGGTGGCTGCTGCCCGTCCTCGCGGCGCGCGCCGACGCCACGCTGGACCCCGCCCGCCTCGCCGTGTTCCCCCTCTCCGTGGGCCAGGTCCAGTGGGGCCAGGCGCTCGGCGCGCTCGTCGGCGTGCCGGGCGCGCTCACCACCGTCGCGCTGCTCGCCACGGTGAGCTCCTGGCGCTCGTCCGCGGCGGCGCTGGTCGCGGCCCTCCTGTGCGTGCCGCTCGCGCTGGCCCTCGTGGTCGCCGGTTCCCGGTGCGTCACGGCCCTCGCCGTCGGCCTCGGCCGCCGCCGCCGGCTCACGGAGCTGGTCTCGCTGGCCGCGCTCGTGGCGCTGGTGCTGCTCGGCCCGATCGTCACGGGTCTGCTGAGCGGGCTGGAGCGGCTGTGGGACCGGCTGCCGCAGTACGCCGGCGTGCTGGCGTGGACGCCGGCCGGAGCCGTCTGGGCGGTCCCGGCGGACGTCGCCGCGGGTCGCTGGGCTTCCGCGTCCGCCCGCCTGGCCGTCACGGTCCTGACGGTCGCCGCCCTCGTCCTCGTCTGGCGGGTCGCGCAGGAGCGGGCGCTGACCAGCACGGCCGGCCGGCGGACCGCGGCCCGGCACGAGGGCGCCGCCGGCGCGGGGCTGTTCGACCTCGTGCCCCGGCGTCCGTGGGCGGCCGTCGCGGCGCGGTGCCTGGTCTACTGGGTCAGGGACCCCCGCTACGCGGCAGGCCTGCTCGTCATCCCCGCCCTCGCCGTGCTCATCTGGTTCTCCCGGGACCCCGGGGGCGGGAGCGTCTTCCTGTACGGCCTCGGGCCGATGATCGCGGCGCTGCTCGCCTACCAGATCTCGGGCGACGTGTCCTACGACAACACCGCCCTGCACCTGCACGTCCTCTCCGGCGTGCGGGGCGTCCACGACCGCGCGGGCCGGGTGCTCGCGCTGCTCGTGATCGCCGTGCCGCTCACCGCGCTCGGACTGCTGCTGCCGTTCGCGGTCGAGGGCCGGTGGCAACTGCTGCCCGGGATCGCGGGCACCTCGGTGCTGGCGCTGCTGGGCGGGGCGGGCCTGTCCTCGGTGCTGTCCGCCCGGTACACCTATCCCGTGGCCCCGCCGGGGGCGTCACCGCTGAAGACGCCGCAGGGCTTCACCGTCCTCAACGTCCTGGTGCAGTTCGTGGCGCTGGGGCTCGTCGTCGTGCTCATGCTGCCGGCCGCGGTCCTCCTCCTCGTGCAGCTCTTCACCGGTGACCCCGTGTGGGGCTGGGCGGCGCTCGCCGCCGGGTCGGTGCTGGGACCGCTGCTGTGCTGGGGCGGGATCGTCCTCGGCGGGCGCTGGTACGACCGGCGGGCCCCCGAGCTGCTCCAGGAGGTCGCCCAGTTCCGCTGAGCCGGGCCGGGCGGGCGGCCCCGGGGCACGCGGAGGCGGCGTGATCGGGGTAAACTGGCGTCCATGCATGTCTCAGCGGCGACCACCGGCACCCCGACGAACGGCCTGGACGACAGCCCCTACGGCACCGACCCGGCGCAGCCGGCCGGGGGCACGTCCACGATCGAGCGCGAGGAGACCAGGGAGCTCCAGGAACCGGGCGACCACGAGCGCTTCGCGCACTACGTGCGCAAGGAGAAGATCATGGAGTCCGCCCTCTCGGGCGAGCCCGTGATCGCCCTGTGCGGCAAGGTCTGGGTCCCCGGCCGCGACCCCCAGCGGTTCCCGGTGTGCCCCACCTGCAAGGAGATCTACGACGGCCTGCGCCCCCCGAACGACCAGGGTGACGACCAGGGCTGAGCACCGCCCCGTCGAGCGAGCGCCCGCCGCCGGCGGGCGCTTTTGCGTGGCCCGCCGCCGCGCCCCCTCAGCCACCGCGACCACGAGGCCGCGGGCCCACGAGCGAAAGGACGTCGCCAGAGTGTCCCAGGACGACCAGCTCTCCTTGTTCGGCTCAGCCGCCGCCGACCTCCCCCCGGCCTACCCGGACCGCGCGGCGTGGGGCACCGCCCCCAAGCTGCGCGCCTGGCAGGCGGAGGCGCTGCAGCGCTACTTCGAGACGCAGCCCCGGGACTACATGGCCGTCGCGACCCCCGGGGCCGGCAAGACGACCTTCGCCCTGCGGGTGGCCAAGGAGCTCTTCGACCGCGGCACCGTCAACCGGATCACGGTGGTGACGCCCACGGACCACCTCAAGCGGCAGTGGGCCGACGCCGCGGCCCGCGTGGGCCTGGCCATCGACCCGAACTTCAAGAACGCGGACGGCTCCCACGGCCGGGACTACCTGGGCGCGGCGGTGACCTACTCCCAGGTGGCGATGAAGCCGCTCCTGCACCGGGCCCGCACCGAGGCGGGCCGGACGCTGGTGATCATGGACGAGATCCACCACGCCGGCGACTCCCTGACGTGGGGCGACGGGCTGCAGGAGGCCTTCGACCCCGCCGCCCGCCGGCTCGCCCTGACCGGCACCCCCTTCCGCTCGGACACCGCGCCGATCCCGTTCGTGCGCTACGTGGAGGATGGGGACGGCATCCGCCGCTCGAGCTCCGACTACACCTACGGCTACGGCGACGCGCTCAAGGACCACGTGGTCCGGCCCGTGATCTTTCTCGCCTACTCGGGGCAGATGCGCTGGCGCACCAGCGCGGGCGAGGAGATGGCCGCGGAGCTCGGCGAGGGCTTCACGAAGGACATCACCGCCCACGCGTGGCGCACCGCGCTCGACCCGAACGGGCAGTGGATCCCGTCGGTGCTCCAGGCCGCGGACCAGCGGCTCACGGAGGTGCGGCGCACCGTGCCCGACGCCGGGGCGATGGTCATCGCGACCGACCACCAGGACGCGAAGGCCTACGCGGCGCAGCTGCGCCGGATCACCGGGGAGAACCCCACCGTGGTCCTCTCCGACGACAAGGGCGCCTCGGACCGGATCGACGAGTTCTCCGCGGGGGACAGCCGGTGGATGGTGGCGGTCCGCATGGTCTCCGAGGGTGTCGACGTCCCCCGGCTCGCCGTGGGGGTCTACGCGACGTCGACGTCCACGCCGCTGTTCTTCGCCCAGGCGGTCGGCCGCTTCGTGCGCGCCCGCAAGCGCGGGGAGACGGCCTCCGTCTTCCTGCCGTCCGTGCCGGCGCTGATGCAGCTCGCCAACGAGATGGAGGCCGAGCGGGACCACGCCCTCGACAGGCCCGCCGCGGAGGAGACCGGCCTGCCCGCCGACCCCCTCGAGGAGGGCTGGGACGACGAGCTGCTCGAGGAGGCCAACCGCGAGGAGAAGGCGTCGGCGGCCCTCGCCCAGGGCCGCTTCGAGGCCATCGGCTCGGACGCGTCCTTCCACGGGGTGCTCTTCGACGGCGGCGCCTTCGGCGGCGGCGTGGCGGTGGGCTCGGAGGAGGAGGCGGACTTCCTCGGCATCCCGGGCCTGCTCGAGGCCGACCAGGTCTCGGCGCTGCTGCGGGAGCGGCAGTCCCAGCACGCCCGCCGCCGCCCGGGCGCCGCCCGGGCCCCGGAGCCGGCGGTGCCCGACCACCGGCGGCTGAAGGAGCTGCGCGCCACCCTGTCCAAGAACGTCTCGGCCTGGGCGTCGCGCACCGGCACCCCGCACGGCGTGGTCCACAACGAGCTGCGCCGCGTGTGCGGGGGCCCCGCGGTGGCGCAGGCCAACGAGGTGCAGCTGCAGGCGCGCGTCAAGAAGCTGCAGGACTGGTTCATCGGGCGCAAGTGAGCCGCGCACCGGGGCACGGCCCGCCCGGCAGGGGGCGGGCCGCGTCCGGGCGCGGGTCAGGACCGGACGATCTCGACCCCTGCCTCGGCCATCTCCCGCAGGGCGCGCGCCGTGCTCTCCTCGGCCACGCCGGCCGTGAGGTCCACCAGCACCCGGGTGTCGTAGCCGGCCTCGACGGCGTCCAGAGCGGTCGCGCGCACGCAGTGGTCGGTCGCGAGACCCACGATGTCCACGGCCTCGATCTCGTGCTCCCGCAGCCAGTCGTCGAGGCTCACGTCCGGCTCGTCGTCGACGTCCTCGTCGTCGCCCATCGGCACGTCCGCGTCCGGGGCGAGCAGCCCCTCGAACCCGGAGTAGGCGGCGTCGTGCTCGCCCTTGCGGAACCACGCCTGGATCCAGTCCGTGTCCAGGTCGGCGTGGAAGTGGGCCCCGCGGGACTCGGCGACACAGTGCACGGGCCAGGAGTCCACGTAGTCCGGTTCGTCGGAGAAGTGCGCCCCGGGGTCGATGTGCCAGTCCTGGGTGGCCGCGACGGCCGCGTAGTCCCCGTGGTGGTCCTCGAGGTGCTCCGACACGGCGGCGGCCACGGCCGCGCCTCCGGCGACGGCCAGCGACCCGCCCTCGCAGAAGTCGTTCTGCACGTCGACGACGATCAGTGCGGTCCTCATGGTGTTCCTCCCTCTGTTGCGGTGGGTCTCGCCCGGTCTGTCCTGCTCGGTGGATCCTGTGCGCCGGACGCCCCGGTCAGACCGGGGCCTCCGGCCCCAGCACGGTCGGGATGACGGGGTCGCCCTCGCTGAGCCGCCGGGCCGATCGTGGCAGCTCCGCCACGGACGCCGTGTGCCGCTCCCGGGCCCGCCGGACGCCGGCCGGGCCGGTCCACCCGTCCAGCAGCTCGCCGTCGCGGACGAAGTCCTCCAGCAGCGGCCGGTCGTCGCCGTCGTCGTCGGGCAACCGGCCGATCCCGACCACCTCGTGGGTGGCCGTGCCCTTCTCGTCCCGGCGCCGCAGGGCGTGCTTGCGCCCGCCCACGGACACCTTGCCCTTGGCGGCCTTCGCCACGGGCCGCAGCTCGCCGGAGGAGTCCTCGCGGGCCACGAGCTTGTAGACCATCGAGGACGTCGGCGCGCCCGAGCCGGTGACCACGCGGGTGCCGACGCCGAACGCGTCGACGGGCGCGGCGTTCAGGGACGCGATCGCGTACTCGTCCAGGTCCGAGGTGACGGTGATGCGGGTGTCCGGGTTGCCGAGGTCGTCGAGGAGCTCCCGCACCCACGCGGCCTGGGTCACGAGGTCGCCCGAGTCCAGGCGCACGCCGCCCAGCTCCGGGCCCGCCAGCTCCACGGCCTTGCGGACCGCGGCCTCGACGTCGTAGGTGTCGACGAGCAGGGTGGTGTCCCGGCCCATGGACTCCAGCTGGGCTCGGAAGGCATCCTCCTCCGAGTCGTGCAGCAGCGTGAAGGAGTGGGCGGCGGTCCCGACGGTCCGGATCCCCCAGCGGTGGCCGGCCTCGAGGTTCGAGGTGGAGTCGAAGCCGCCGATGACCGCCGCCCGCGCGGCCGCGACCGCGGCCTCCTCGTGGGCGCGCCGGGAGCCCATCTCGATGCACGGGCGCCCCGCCGCGGCCCCCACCATGCGGGAGGCGGCCGAGGCCACGGCGCTGTCGTAGTTGAGCACCGACAGGAAGTACGTCTCGAGCACGCACGCCTCGGCGAACGTGGCCTCGACCACGAGCAGCGGCGAGGACGGGAAGTACGCCTCGCCCTCGGCGTAGCCGGAGATCGACCCGGTGAAGCGGAAGTCCGCCAGGTAGTCCAGGGTCGCGCGGTTGACCACGCCGGTGTCCGCGAGGAAGCGCAGCTGCTCGTCGCCGAAGCAGAAGCTGTCGAGCCCCTCGAGGAGGCGCCCGGTGCCCGCCAGCACGCCGTAGCGCCGGCCGGCCGGCAGCCGCCGGGCGAAGACCTCGAAGACGCTGCGCCGCTGCGCGGTGCCGGCGTGCAGGGCGGCCTGCAGCATGGTCAGCTCGTAGTGGTCGGTCATCAGGGACGTGGGCGGCGGGGCCCACCGGTGGCTGCGCTGGTTCACGGGCACCACTCTAGCGACGCCGCCGGTGCCCCCCGGCGTCCGGCACTCGCTACGATGGACGGACCATGCACTGCGCTACTTCCGCCGCCGCCCGCCCCGCGGCCACCGCCACCCCGGAGACCGGCACCCGGCCCACCGGCGAGACGTCCGTGGCCGCGGCGACCGAGACCCCGTGGAACGTGGTCGTGTGGGACGACCCCGTCAATCTCATGAGCTACGTCACGTACGTGTTCCGCTCCTACTTCGGCTACCCGGAGGAGAAGGCCCGCTCCCTGATGCTCGAGGTCCACCACCACGGGCGCTCCGTGGTGGCCAGCGGTTCCCTCGAGGAGGCCGAGACCCACACCGCGGCGATGCACGGCTTCGGGCTGTGGGCCACCTTCGAGCAGGCGGGGGGCCACTGATGGCCCAGGGCTTCCGGTCCACCCGCAGGGGGATCACCGCCCGTTTCGAGGAGGCCGAGAAGGACCTGCTGCAGAAGCTGTTCGCGGACGTCGCCCAGGCGCTCGCGCCCGAGCAGCCGGCCTCGGAGGACTCGCTCGAGCGGATGCTCGGCGTGTCCGGGGACGCCACCGTCCCCGACGACTCCGCGCTGCGGCGCCTCCTGCCCGACGGCAGCCTGGACCCCGAGCGCGCCGCAGAGTTCCGCCGGTACACGGAGCGGGGACTGCGGGAGACCAAGCGGGGCGTGCTGCAGCAGGCCGCGCTGGCGCTGGAGGCCCAGCCCGTGCGGCTGGACCCCGGGCAGGCGCAGGCCTTCGGCCAGGCCCTCAACGACGTGCGGCTGGTGCTGGCGGACCGCCTGGGGATCCGGAGCGAGGCGGACGCCGAGCGCGTGGGGCGCTACGACGACTGGTCCGCGATCGAGGACGTCGAGACGTACATGTCGCTTCTGTACAACTTCGTCTCGTGGCTTCAGGAGACCCTCATGGAGGCGCTGCTCCACGACCTGCCCCGGGACTGACCGGCCACGACGCCCCGGAGCGCTTCCGCCCGGGCGCGGGGTGACGCGCATCACGGCGGCTCGCCCGCGGCACGGTTTGGGGCGGCGGCACGCCCGGGACTACGCTCTTGTCGATATGCAGGATGACGACGTCTTCGGGGCCGGCGGCCGGACCGCACGGCGCCCCAACCCCGGTTCACCCATCGGCGTGTTCGACTCCGGGGTGGGCGGCCTCACCGTGGCCCGCGCCATCATCGACCAGCTGCCCCACGAGGAGATCGTCTACGTGGGCGACACCGCGCACGGGCCCTACGGCCCGCTGCCGATCGCCGAGGTCCGGGCGCACGCCCTGCGGATCATGGACGAGCTCGTGGACTCCGGCGTCAAGCTGCTCGTCATCGCCTGCAACACGGCGTCCGCCGCGGTGCTGCGCGACGCCAGGGAGCGCTACACCCGGGTCTACGGGATCCCCGTGGTGGAGGTCATCCAGCCGGCGGTGCGACGAGCGGTGGCCTCGACCCGCAACGGCCGGATCGGGGTCATCGGCACGGCGGCCACGGTCGGCTCCCGCGCCTACGACGACACCTTCGCCGCCGCCCCCCACCTGCGGATCGACTCGGTGGCCTGTCCGGCGTTCGTCGACTACGTGGAGGCAGGAGTCACCACGGGCCCCGCGCTCCTGGCCACGGCGCAGTCCTACCTGGACCCGCTGCGGGACGCCGACGTGGACACCCTGGTCCTGGGCTGCACCCACTACCCCCTGCTCACGGGCGTGATCTCCTACGTCATGGGCGACACCGTCACCCTGGTCTCCAGCGCGGAGGAGACCGCCAAGGACGTCTACCGTGCGCTGGTCGGTCACGGGCTCGAGCGGGACCCGAGCCTGCCCGCCCACCACGAGTTCCTCGCCACCGGGGACGCGGCGTCCTTCGAGGTCCTGGCCCGGCGGTTCCTGGGGCCGGAGGTCGCCCGCGTGCGGCACACCAGCTCCGTGGCGGAGCAGTACCCCACGGGCTCGCTCGCGCGGATCACCCCGGAGATGATCGGGGGCACCGGCCCGTCCGCTCCCTGAGCAGTCCCGCGGCCGGTGCGGCCGCGGTCCCACCGGTCCTCCCTGGAAGGCACACGCTCCATGAAACTCACCATCGTCGGATGCACCGGCTCCTTCGCGGGGCCGAACTCCCCGGCCTCCTGCTACCTCGTCAGCGGCGAGGACGCCGAGGGGCGGATCTGGCGCATCCTGCTGGACATGGGCAACGGCGCCCTCGGGGTGCTGCAGCGCCACATCGACCTGCACGACATCGACGCCGTGCTCGTGAGCCACCTGCACCCCGACCACTGCATCGACCTGGCCGGGCTGCACGTGGCGATCAAGTGGGACCCGCGGGGCTGGGGCGGCGCACCGATCCCGCTGTGGGCGCCCACCGGCCTCCACGAGTACCTCAGCAGCACCCACGGTCTCCCCCCGGAGCCCGGGATGCACGGGGAGTTCGACTTCCACACCTGGGTCCCCGAGGAGCCCGTGCGGGTGGGGCCGTTCGCGATCACGCCCTTCCTGGTGGAGCACCCCACGCCCGAGCCGTACGCCCTGCGCATCGACTACGACGGGGTCATGGGCCCCAGCACCCTGACCTACTCGGGGGACACCGACGCGTGCGACGGCCTCGTGCGCGCCGCCCGGGGCGCCGACGTCTTCCTGTGCGAGGCCGCCTACCACGAGGGCCGCGACGACGCGCTGCGCGGCATCCACCTCACCGGCCGGCGCGCCGCGGAGGCGGCCCGGGACGCCGGGGTGCGCCAGCTGCTGCTGACGCACCTGCCGGTGTGGAACTCCCCGACGCGGGCCGTCGAGGAGGCGCAGGAGGTCTTCGAGGGGCCCATCGGGGTGGCCGAGCCCGCCTACACGTACCGGATCGTCCGCAGCGGCAGCGGCCGTCCCGCGGCCGCCGTCGGACCGTGAGACCTGCCGCCGGCGGCCGGGCCGGGAGCGCTGGACCGAGGGGTAAGGTGGAGCACATGGATGCCCCTGTCGACCAGACCCCACCGGCCCTCTCGACCCCGGGGGTGACCCGGTCGGACGGCCGTTCGCCCGACGAGCTGCGGCCCATCACCATCACCCGCGGCTGGTCCCAGCAGGCGGAGGGCTCCGCCCTCATCGAGTTCGGCAGCACCCGGGTGCTGTGCACCGCGTCCGTCACGGAGGGCGTCCCGCGCTGGCTCAAGGGGGAGGGCCGCGGCTGGGTGACCGCCGAGTACGCGATGCTCCCGCGGGCCACGTCCACCCGCTCCGCCCGCGAGTCCGTGAAGGGCAAGATCGGCGGGCGCACCCACGAGATCTCCCGGCTCATCGGCCGCTCCCTGCGTTCGGTCATCGACCTCTCCGCCCTGGGGGAGAACACCGTGGTCCTCGACTGCGACGTCCTCCAGGCCGACGGCGGCACCCGCACCGCGGCCATCACCGGCGCCTACGTGGCGCTCGCCGAGGCCATCGGCTGGGCGCGGGCCGAGGGGCTCGTCGCCCGCCGCGCCCAGCCGCTCACCGACACCGTGGCCGCCGTGTCCGTGGGCATCATCGACGGCGTGCCGATGCTGGACCTCCCCTACGTCGAGGACGTCCGGGCCGAGACGGACATGAACGTGGTGGTCACCGGGTCCGGCGACTTCGTGGAGGTGCAGGGCACGGCCGAGGGCGCCCCCTTCGACCGCGCCGAGCTCGACGCCCTGCTCGACCTCGCGCTGGCCGGCTGCGCCCAGCTCACCCAGATCCAGGTCGAGACCCTGCGCGAGGGCGACGATGGGTGAGCACGACGGCGCACGGGTGGTCCTGGCCACCCGCAACGCGGGCAAGCTCGCGGAGCTGCGGGACCTGCTCGCGGCGGCGCTGCCCGGCGCGGACGTCGAGCGCCTCGTGGTGGACGCCGGCACGGCCGGCACCCCGGACGTCGTCGAGGACGGCACGAGCTTCGAGGCCAACGCCCTGCTCAAGGCCCGCTCCGCGGCCGCCGCGACCGGGCTGGTCGCCGTGGCCGACGACTCCGGTCTGGCCGTGGACGTCCTGGGCGGCGCGCCCGGGATCTTCTCGGCGCGGTGGTCCGGGCGGCACGGCGACGACGCCGCGAACCTGCGGCTGCTGCTCGACCAGCTCTCCGACGTCCCCGACACCCACCGCGGCGCGCAGTTCGTGTGCGCCGCGGCCCTCGTGACCCCGGCGGGGGAGGAGCACGTCGAGACCGGTGAGCTGCGCGGGACGCTGCTGCGCGAACCGGCCGGGGACGGCGGCTTCGGCTACGACCCCGTGCTGCGCCCCGACGGGCTCGACCGGTCCTGCGCCGAGCTCACGCGCGAGGAGAAGAACGCCATCAGCCACCGTGGACGCGCGATGCGGGCCCTGCTCCCGCACCTGCTGGCCGCCCTCGACCGCGCCGCCGTCCCCGACTGACCCACGTCCGAACCGAGGAAGTTGCCCATGCCCTGGTCGCAGCTCCACCACCTGCCGTTCGCCGGCGCCGTCGAGGCCGTCCTGCGCGAGGCCGGCATGAGCGCCGACCCGAGCCAGTGGGAGGTGCACGCCGGCGGGTCCGCCCACGTGGTGGTGAACGTGGGGCACGTGATCTCCGTGCGGATCGCCAAGAACGCCACGGTCTGCGAGCACGTCCGGCGCCGCACGGAGGTGCTCCGGAGGCTGCCCCGCTTCTCGTTCGAGACCCCGCGGCCGCTCACCGGCGTGGTGGTCTCCCACGGCTACACCGGGGTGGGCCTGACCTGGTGCCCCGGTGACCCGCACCCGCCCGGGCACGGGGACCCGGCCGTGCTGCACCGGGTGCTGACCGAGCTGGCCGAGGTCGACACCACGGGCTTCGCGAGGTACCTCGACCGTCCCGGCCAGCACTGGGGCGGCCACCGGCGCCGGCACGTGCTCCTCGACGAGGTCATCCCGCGGCTGCTGCCCCGCAACCAGGAGGCCGCGCGGCGGGCCGTCGCCGAGCTCGCGGCGCTGCCCACCGTGGTGCCGACCCTGGTGCACGGGGACCTCATGGGGCACAACATGCTGTGGGCCGGGGACGAGCTCACGGGCATCATCGACTGGGACCACGCCTGCCTGTCCGACCCCGCGCACGACGCCGCGTCCCTCGGCCTCTGGTACGGCTGGGACACCCTGCGCTCCGCCGTCTCGGAGACCGTCTACGAGCGCGCCCGGCTGCACGCGCGCACGTTCCCGCTGCAGGCGGTCGCCTACGCGCTGCACCACGACCTCGACACCGCCCAGGTCAACCAGTCCATCGCGCGGGCCGACGACTGGATCGAGACCAACCTGCGCGGCGTCTGCGCCTGAGCGGGCGCAGTAGGCTGTCCGGGTGCCGTTCTCCGCTTCCCCCGACACGACCTCCGCCCGGTCCGCCGCGGACCCGTCGTCCCTCTCCTTCACCGCCATCGACTTCGAGACCGCGAACCGCTTCCTCGGCTCGCCGTGCGCCGTGGGCCTCGTGCGGGTCCGTGGCGGCAGGGTGGTGGCCGAGCGCTCCGCGTACATGCGGCCGCCGCGCACCCGCGCGGCCTTCGACCCCGGCAACACGCGCATCCACGGGATCACCGAGCAGACGGTCGCCGGCCGTCCGGGCTTCGCCGAGCTGTGGCCGCGGATCGAGGACTGGATCCTGGCGGAGGATCCGGACGAGCTCGTGGTCGCGCACAACGCGGCCTTCGACATGGGCGTGATCCGGGCCGCGTGCGCGGAGACGGAGACGCCGCACGCCCCGCTGGCGTACGCGTGCAGCCTGGCCCTGGCACGGCGCGGCTACGACCTGCCGTCCTACGCGCTGCCCCGGGCGGCCGAGGCGGCCGGGGTGCCGCTGCGCCGCCACCACGACGCCCTCGAGGACGCCCGGGCGTGCGCGGGGATCATGGTCGACCTGGTCCGCCGGGCCGGTGCGGGCAGCGTCCGGGAGCTGCTCGCCGGCGCGGGCCTGAGCGTCAAGCGGCTGGCGGCGCCCCCACTTCCCTGAGCCAGCGCTCCGCCGCCTCCGACACCGTGTCCCCGGCGTCCAGCCGGGCGCTGTCCTCCGGCGGCAGCGCGGCCGTCCCGAGCGCCGCGCCCGTGACGCCGCCGGCGATCGCCCCGGTGGCGGCCGGCTCGCCGTCGTGGTCGGTCCCCAGCTCCACCGCACGGCGGAACACGGCCCGCCGATCCCGGGCGTCCGGGGACTCGGCCTCCGCGCGCAGGGCCGCACAGAGCCCGCGCGCCAGGACCTCCGGGGCCGTCCGCCCCGCGCCGAGCAGCCGCGGGAGCGTCCCGGCGGCCAGGTCCCCCCGGCCGGCGGCGCGCACGGCGTCGTCGATCCGGGCGAGGGTCTCGGCCACCGGGCGCGTGAGGTTCCCGGCCGTCCCGCGGGCCGCGGCCACGGCCGCGGCGACCGGCCGCGGCAGGCCCTCCCGGCGGGCCCGCACGGCGGCGTGGACCACGAAGCCGTGGACGGCCGCGGCGGTCTGCGCCTCGGGGTGCCCGTGGGTCAGCGCGGCACCGTTGATGGCCAGGGGAGCGAGCGTGCGCCAGCCGACGTGGGGGAGGAGACCGAACGGGGACGAGCGCAGCACCGGTCCGGCGCCCTCGGCGTCCGGCAGCACCGGACGCTCGACCTCGCCCATCCGTCCGGACCGGAGCGCCTCCAGCACCGTCGCGTCGGGCTCCCGCACGGCGTGCAGGACCTCGTGCTCGTCGATCCGGCGGGGCAGGGGCTGTGGTGCCCCGGCCGGGTCGGGCTCGCCCTGGGTGCGGAGCCAGCGCAGGTAGGCCAGCCACAGGCACGCGGTCTCGTCGGCGGCGTGGCCCTGGTTGGCCCACTCGACCACCTCCTGCAGGGCGTCCAGGGTGTAGAGGGTCAGCTGGGTGCCGGCGGAGATCCGCAGCACCGCGGCGGCACCGCCGGTGTCCGCGGGAGCGGCGGGGGACTTCGCGCCGGTCGCCTCCGGACGGGGGCGCCGGCCGGCGCCCAGCGCGTCCCCGAGGGCTCCGCCCAGCAGGACGGCGCGCACGGAGTCGGCGTACTCGGGCCAGGCGGGGTCGAGGCCGGCGTCGGGGAGGAGCAGGGGCGCGGGCATGCGGCCAGTGTAGTCGGCGGCCGACACGTCCCGGGCGGGTTCAACCGCCCTTCAGGCGGCCGTGGTTCCATGGCACGGGCGCCCGGCGCCCCGCCGGCACGGCACCCCCACCGTGCCGCCCCGATCCCTGAGGAGAGCTCCATGAGCCACCACGTACCCGGCACCAGCACGCATCCCGGCGCCGACGGCACGGACCACGACGGCACGCCCGCCGCACCCGGCACGGAGGGCCTCGCGGCACCCGTGCCCGTCGCCGCGCGGAAGGAGTCCGTGCCCGCCGGCGCGCCTGCCGCCGTGTCCGCGCCGGCCCAGTGGGCCGCCGAGTTCGCCGGCACGGCGCTGCTGGTCTTCGCCGGTCTCGGCACCGGCATGTTCGCCACCGAGGTCATCGACTCCGCGCTCGGCTTCGGCCTCGGCCTCGTCGCCGCGATCGTCGCCTTCGGGCACGTCTCCGGAGGGCACTTCAACCCCGCGGTGACGCTCGCCGCCGTCGTGGCCGGGCGCACCCCCGCGAGGTCCGCGGTCGGCTACGTGGTGGCCCAGGTGCTCGGCGCGCTGGCCGCCGCGGGCGTGCTGTGGGTGGTGCTCGTCACGCTGCTCGACTCCTCGACCACCGCGCAGGTCCTGGGGGCGGTCTCCAACGGCTTCGGGGAGAACTCCACCTCCCAGGCCGGGTGGACCACCGTGCTGCTCGTCGAGTTCGTGGCGACCGCCCTGTTCGCTCTCGTGGTCCTGGGCTCCACCGCGCCGCGGGCCAACGCGGTGCTCGCCCCCGTGGCCATCGGGGCGGCCCTCGCGTTCCTGCTCACGATCGCCGCGCCGTTCGACGGCGGATCGCTGAACCCCGCCCGCTCGACGGGCGCCGCCGTGGTCTCCGGGTCCGCGCACCTGGCCCAGCTGTGGCTGTTCTGGGTCGCCCCGCTGCTGGGCGGACTCGTCGCCGGTCTCGTCCACCGCTCGGTGGACCTCTCCCGCCCGCGCCGCGGCGCCGGGGCGGCTCCCGCGACCGGGGCGGCTCCCGCGACCGAGGCCGCGCCGGCCGGGTCCGCCACGCCGGACCGGGAGCGGTGAGCCCGCGGCCCGGCCGCGTCCGGCAGGGCCGCGGGATCCCCCCGTGCGGTTGCGCTCCGTCTCCGGCCGGCACCTCGGCCGGTGCCTCCGAGCCGGGGCTCCCCCGAGGTGCGGCGAACCGTGCTGCACGGGGACCGGCCTCGTCCCCCCGGCCCGGCGACCGAGGCCCCGGAGCCCGTCCGGATCCGCGGGCGCCGTCCACCGGTGGGGTCGACGCTTTCCGTCATCGTCCGGGCGGCGGGGCTAGTCTGGTTCCTGCCCGGCCGCCGTCGGCAGGAAGCGGAGGAATCTCGTGAGCAGTGTGCGCGCCGCCGAACCCCTCGGGGGCTTCAGCACGGCCTCACGCTCACCCCTGGCCGACTCCCGGGAGCTCGCCGCCGTCAGCGGCGCCCTGTACCCCGTGCTGACCCTGCTGGTGCGCCTGCCCCAGACCATGGTCCCGCTCGGCGTGCTGACCACGGTGGCGCTGATCTCCGGGTCCCCGGCCCTCGGCGCGTACTGCGCCGCCGCCGTGACGCTCGGCTCGGCCCTGTGCGGACTCGCCATGGGCGCGGCCGCCTCGTGGCGCCGGCGCCAGCTGGGACTGGTGCTGCTCACCCTCGTCAATCCGCTCGCGGTGTGGTGGCTCGTGCGCCGGCTGCCGGACCTCGCCGCCGACAGCGAGGCCGCCCCGGCCCAGCTGCTGCTCCCGTGCCTGCTCGCCGGTCTCGTGCTGCCGCAGATGGGCGTCGCGTGCCGGCTGCGCTGGTGGTCCCTGCTGTCCCGGGACTCCCGGCAGGACCTCTTCGACACCGCGCTGCGCCACGAGAGCGTCATGGACTCCCTGGGCACCGTCCTGGCCGCCGCGGTGACCGGCCTCGTGGCCGTGACCCTCGGTCCGGTCGCCGTGCTGGTGCTCGCGGCCACGCTCACGCTCGTGGGCACCACCGTGTTCCTGCTGCACTGCTCCGCCCGCCTGCCACGGGGCCTGATCGGCTTCCTGCCGCCCGCAGGGGCCGCGCCGACCCGGGCGGTCCGCCGGCGCCGGCGCAGGGTGCGCCGGCTCCGGTTGCTCCCCGTGCTGGGCATGGGCGCGCTGGGTGCCCTGGTGGGATCGACCCTCGGCGCGGTCGTCGTCTTCGCGACCGCCGTGGACGCGGTGATCTCGGTCAGCTGGCTGTACGCGGTCTCCGGGCTCACCTCGGCCCTGGCGGCGGTGGCCGCGTCCGCCCGCACCGAGGAGCTCCGGCTGTGGAACCGCTGGGTGGCGGCGGCCGCCGCGGCGGTGCTCGCCGCGATGCTCCTGACGATCCCCGACGACTCCGTGGGGATGGTGGTCGTGCTGGCGCTGGCCGGGCTGACCACCGGCCCGTGCCTGGTGGCGGTGTACGAGATCGCGCGGCTCGTGGCGCCGAGCTCCCGGGTCACGGCCCTGACCACGGTCATGACCGCCATGATGAGCGTGGGGCTGACCGGGGGTCTCGCCCTGTCCGGGTGGTGGGGGGAGTCCTGGGGCTACCGGAGCGCCGCGCTCGTGCCCGTCATCTCCGCGGCCGCCCTGCTGGCCACCGCGCTGGCCTTCGTGCACCGCTGGCGGCGCACCGACCCCCGTGACCTCTGAGCCCCGCAGGGCGCCCGCCGGGCCAGGGGGCCCGGCGGGCGGAGGGGCTCAGTGGCCGCGGTCGATCCACTCCTGCAGGTGGGGTGCCTCCGTGCCGATCGTGGTGGTGTCCCCGTGGCCGGTGAGCACCTCCGTGGACTCCGGCAGGGTGAGCAGCCGCTCGCGGATGGAGTCGACGATCGTGGGGAAGTCCGAGTACGAGCGGCCGGTGGCGCCGGGACCGCCCTGGAAGAGGGTGTCCCCGGAGAACAGCACCCCGCCCTCGCCCAGGTCCGGTGCCCAGAAGCACACGGAACCGGGCGAGTGGCCCGGGGTGTGCAGC
>NZ_JBISWK010000074.1:0-47308 GCF_044462205.1 Kocuria rhizosphaericola
ACCCCCACCCGACGAAGGAACCCGACATGAGCAGACGAGCCCCCTACCTCCGCGCCGGGGCGGCCACCGCCGCCGCCGTCCTGTGCCTCACCGCGGTCCCCCAGACCGCAGCGGCCGCTCCTGCGAGCCGGCCCCCCGGCCTGGCCAAACAGGACACCCTGCGCTGGAACACCCCCAAGGACTTCTACATCGGCAGCGCCGTGGCCGGAGGAGGCCACCACACCACCGCCGACTACCCGGAGCCCTTTCCCTCCGACCCCGAGTACCGGTCCGTCCTGGCGCGGGAGTTCAGCTCCCTGACCCCGGAGAACCAGATGAAGTGGGAGTTCATCCACCCCGAGGAGGGCGTGTACGACTTCGGCCCCGCCGACGACATCGTCGACTTCGCCGAGGCCAACGGGCAGGTCGTGCGCGGCCACACCCTGTTCTGGCACAGCCAGAACCCCGACTGGCTCGAGAACGGGGACTTCACCCCGGAGGAGCTGCGCGCCATCCTCAAGGACCACGTCTACACGGTGGTCGGCCACTACGAGGGCCGCATCCAGCAGTGGGAGGTCGCCAACGAGATCTTCGACGACAGCGGGAACCTGCGCACGCAGGACAACATCTGGCTGCGCGAGCTGGGCCCGGAGATCATCGCCGACGTCTTCCGCTGGGCGCACGACGCCGACCCGAACGCCCAGCTGTTCTTCAACGACTACAACGTGGAAGGCATCAACGCGAAGTCCGACGCCTACTACGCGCTGATCCAGGACCTCCTCGCGCAGGGCGTGCCGGTCCACGGCTTCGGCATGCAGACCCACCTGGGACTGCAGTACGGCTTCGACGGGCGCATGCAGCAGAACCTCCAGCGCTTCGACGACCTCGGCCTGGAGACGGCCGTCACCGAGATCGACGTCCGCGGACCGGTGGACGGGGACGACCGGATGAGCGAGGAGCTGCGCCAGAAGCAGGCCGACTGGTACCGCATGGCCCTCGAGGCGTGCCTGGCCGTGGAGGACTGCAACTCCTTCACCGTGTGGGGCGTGCTCGACGAGCACTCCTGGGTGCCGAACACCTTCCCCGGCTACGGGGACGCCCTCACCATGGAGGGCGACTACGAGCGCAAGCCCGCCTACGACGCCCTGCAGGAGACCCTCGTCAGGTCGCACCCGGGCGGCGAGGCGAAGTGGAAGCACCACCCCGCCTTCCGGTGAGCTGAGCGTCCGGACCGGTCCGGACCGCGACGGGGCCCGCTCGTGCGAGCGGGCCCCGTCGTCGTCCCCGGACCGGGGAGGATCGGCGGATCAGCGCCGGTCGATCCAGCGGGCAGGGGAGGCGTAGATGGGCTCGAGCGCCGTCGCGGCCGCGCCGGTCAGGGCGGGACGGGGGTCCGCGGCGGACCGCTGGATCTCGACCGGCCCCACCTCGGCCGTGAGCGCGTGCGCCTCGAGGACCTCGCGCAGCACGGGCTCCAGCTCCGGTGCGATCGGGGCGAAGTACCCGGAGAGCACGACCGTCGACAGGTCCAGGACGTTCATCGAGTTCGCGACCACCACGCCCAGGGGCCGCCCGATCATCTCCATGACCGCCTCCCGGCTCTGCAACCGCTCGGCCGTGGCCGCCACGAGGTCCTCGATCCGCACGTCCTCCGGCAGCCCGGTCCTCCCCCGCAGCGCGTGGTAGCTGGCATAGGCCTCGAGGCACCCTCGCCGCCCGCACCGGCACAGCTCCCCGCCCGGCGTGATCGTGACGTGGCCCAGCTCGCCCGCCCAGCCGTGCTCGCCCCGGTGGATGCGCCCCTCCAGGACCACGGCACCCCCGATGCCGGTCTGGCCGTGCAGGAAGAGGAAGGACTCGCCGGGCCGGCGCAGGACCTCCGTGCGCGCGGCCAGCATGCTGTCGTTGCCGACGGTCAGCGCGGGCCCCCGGAACTCCGGCAGCTCCCGGAGCCGCTCGATCAGCGGGACGTCCTGCCAGGCCAGGTTCGGGGCGGAGAGCACGGTGGTCCCGTCCGTGGAGAGCCGGCCGGGGACCGAGACGCAGATGCCGGCCACGGGCACGTCCCGGCGGGGGGACAGCGCGGCGTCGAGCAGTTCGGCCAGCACCGGGGCCACCGCGTCCACGGACGCCCCCGCGAAGGTCCCGAACCGGGACTCCTCGTGGAGGACGTGCCCGCCGAGGTCCGTGACGAGGCACGCGAGGTGGTCGGCGGCGATCTCCAGCCCCACGCCCAGCACGGTCCCCCGGGCCACGGTCAGGGGGATCATCGGCCGGCCGGAGACCCGCGCGGCCGCCTGCTGCCCCTCGACGAGCAGTCCCGCCTCGAGCAGCTCCTGCACCAGCTTGGACACGGTGGGCTTCGTGAGCCCCGTGAGCTTGGCGAGCGCGGCTCGCGAGACCGGCGCCCCCGCCCCGGCGACGGCGCGCAGCACGGTGGAGAGGTTGTGCTCCCGCAGATGGCTCGACTGCACGGACGGCTCTCCTCTGGTTCCGGCGAAGCCGGTCCGGTGCGGAGCGCGGCCGACCGGCGGGACAGAAAAAACCGCTGCCGGTCTATCCCCACGGTACTCCAGGTCATATAGTAAGTAACGGTAACTAACTCACCGGGAAAGGACCTCCGATGCCCACCGCCTCCCCCATGACCTCCCTCGCCGCCACGCTCACCCCGTCCTCCGAGGACAAGTTCTCCTTCGGCCTCTGGACCGTCGGCTGGGCGGCCCGCGACCAGTTCGGCTCCGCCTCCCGGCCGGACCTCAACCCCCTCGAGTCCGTGCGGAGGCTGAAGGAGCTCGGCGCCTGGGGCTTCACCTTCCACGACAACGACCTGATCCCCTTCGACGCGTCCGAGGCGCAGCGCGAGAAGCTGATCGGGCAGCTCAAGCAGACCGTCGACGAGACCGGCATGGTCTGCGAGATGGTCACCACCGACACCTTCGCGGAGCCGGTCTTCAAGGACGGCGCGTTCACCTCCAACGACCGGCGGGTCCGGCGCTACGGCCTGCGCAAGGTGCTGCGCAACGTGGACCTCGCCGCCGAGCTCGGCGCCACGACCTTCGTGATGTGGGGCGGGCGCGAGGGCACCGAGTACGACTCCTCCAAGGACCTCCACGCCGCCCTGGACCGCTACGCCGAGGGCATCGACACCGTGGCCGGGTACATCAAGTCCCAGGGCTACGACATGCGCATCGGCATCGAGCCGAAGCCCAACGAGCCCCGCGGCAACATCTTCCTGCCCACCATCGGGCACGCGCTGGCGTTCATCGACCGGCTCGACAACGGGGACGTCGTGGGCGTGAACCCGGAGACCGGCCACGAGCAGATGGCCACGCTCAACTACACGCACGGCCTCGCCGAGGCGCTGTGGTGCGAGAAGCTGTTCCACATCGACCTCAACGGGCAGAACGGTCCGATGTACGACCAGGACCTGGTGTTCGGCCACGGCAACCTGATCAGCGCCTTCTTCACGGTCGACCTGCTGGAGAACGGGTTCCCCTCCAAGCCGGGCGCCTACCAGGGGGCCCGGCACTTCGACTACAAGCCCTCCCGCACCGAGCACCTCGACGGCGTCTGGGACTCGGCCGCGGCGAACATGCAGATGTACCTGCTCCTGAAGCAGCGGGCCGTGGCCTTCCGGCAGGACCCCGACGTCCAGGAGGCCATGGAGCAGTCCGGCGTCCTCGAGCTCGGCGAGCCGACCCTCGCGGAGGGCGAGGACCTGGAGGCCTTCCTGGCCGACCGCAGCGCCTACGAGGAGCTCGACCTGACGGGACCCTCCGAGCGCAACTACGGTTTCGTGCGCCTGCACCAGCTCGCCGTCGAGCACCTCATGGGCGCCCGCGGCTGATCCGCCCGGGGCCCGGCCCCCGATCCCGGGTGCCGAGCCCCGTCCCGGCCCGGTCCGGCGCACATCCCCCTGCGCCGGGCCGGGCCTCCCGCGGCACCCGCCGCCGACCCGTCCCGACCCTGCACCGAGGTTCTTCATGGCACGCACGACCGTCCTGGGCATCGACTCCTCCACCCAGTCCACCAAGGCGCTCCTCGTCGACGCCGGCACCGGCGAGGTGCTCGCACAGCGCCGCGCCCCCCACCCCGAGGGGACCGAGGTGGACCCGCAGGCCTGGCTCGCCGCGCTCGACGACGCAGCGGGCCCCTTCCTCGAGGAGGCCTCCGCCGTGTCCGTGGGGGGCCAGCAGCACGGGATGGTGGCGCTCGACGAGCAGGACCGCGTGGTGCGCGACGCCCTGCTGTGGAACGACACCCGCTCGGCGCCGCAGGCCCGGCAGCTCGTCGAGGAGATGGGGGGTGCGGCCGCCTGCGCCGAGGAGCTCGGAAGCGTGCTGGTCGCGTCCATGACGTCCACCAAGCTGCGCTGGATGGCGGAGCACGAGCCGGAGCACGCCGCCCGCACCCACCGGGTGCTGCTGCCCCACGACTACCTGTCGTGGCACCTCGGCGCCGACCGGGACTCCTTCTGCACCGACCGCGGCGACGCCTCCGGCACCGGCTACTTCTCCACGCGCACCGGCACGTGGAAGCACACCCTCGTCGAGCTGGCGCTCGGTCACGACGTCGAGCTCCCGCAGGTGGCCGCGGACCCCCACGCGGCCATGGGCCGCACGGCCGCCGGGGCGGTGCTCGCGGCGGGCACCGGCGACAACATGGCCGCCGCGCTGGGCATCGCGCTCGGCCCGGGCGACGTGTCCCTGTCGATCGGCACCTCCGGGGTCGCGGCCATGGTCTCGGAGACCCGCACCGCGGACCCCAGCGGGCTCGTGACCGGTTTCGCCGACGCCACCGGCCGGTACCTGCCCATGGCCACGACCCTCAACGCCGCGCGGATCCTGGAGTTCGGGGCCCGGGTGCTGGGCGTCGGCCACGCCGGTCTCTCCGATCTCGCCCTGGCCGGACGCCCCGGGGCGGGCGGCGTGACGCTGCTCCCGTACCTCGACGGGGAGCGCACCCCCGACCGGCCCGAGGCCCGCGCCACTCTCCACGGGATGTCCTCGCGCACCGGCCGTGCGGACATCGCACGGGCCTGTGTCGAGGGCCTGCTCTGCTCCCTCGCCGACGGCGTGGCCGCGCTCGAGCGTGCCACCGGCACGCCCGCGGAGCGGATCCTCCTGATCGGCGGCGGCGCGCAGTCCGAGGCGGTGCGCCGGCTCGCCCCCGCCGTGCTCGGCCGGCCCGTGCTCGTGCCCGCCCCCGGGGAGTACGTGGCCCTCGGAGCCGCCCGGCAGGCGGCCTGGGCCCTCTCGGGCGAGGAGGAGCCCCCGGCCTGGGCGCTCGCCGGCGCCCAGGAGTACGAGGCGGAGCCGACGCCCGAGGTCATGGAGGCCTACCGCACGCTGCGGGACCGGACCGCCGACTGGTCCCGGACCCCTGCCGGAGCGCCCCGTGAGCGGTGACACCGCCCCGCGGTCCTTCGGGACCCTGCCCGACGGGCGGGAGGTCACCGTCCACACCCTGTCCGCCCCGGGCGGGCTGCGCCTGCGCGTGCTCGACCTGGGCGCCACCGTGCAGGCCCTGCACGTGCCCGACGGGTCCGGCCGCACCACGAACGTCGTCCTGGGCCATCCGGACGCCGCCGGCTGCACCGCCCGCCCGGAGGCATACCTGGGCGCGGTGGTCGGCCGGTACGCCAACCGGATCGCCGGCTCCCGCTTCGACCTCGACGGGCGCACCGTGGAGCTGGCGCCCAACGAGGACGGCAACACCCTGCACGGGGGCCCCGACGGCTTCCACCGCCGGCTCTGGCGGACGGTCTCCGCGGGACGCGACGCCCTGGTCCTGGAGCTGGTCAGTCCCGACGGGGACCAGGGCTTTCCCGGAGAGCTCACGGTGCGCGCCACCTACTCCGTCGCGGACGACGTCGTGACCCTGGACCTCGAGGCCCGCACCGACGCCCCCACCGTGGTCAACCCCGCCAGCCACGTCTACCTCAACCTCGCCGGCGAGGGGTCCGGGACCGTGGACGACCACCTGCTGCTCGTCGAGGCCGACCACTACCTGCCCGTCGACCGGGCCGGGCTGCCCACCGGCGGCCTCGAAGACGTGACCGGGACCCCGTTCGACCTCACCGTCCCCGCCCGCATCGGGGACCGGGTGCGGGCGGAGCACCCGCAGACGGTGGCCGCGGGCGGGATCGACCACTCCTTCCATCTGCGCGGGGCGGGCCTGCGGCGGGCGGCGCGCCTGGAGCACCCGGCCACCGGGCGGTCCGTGGAGCTGTTCACGGACCAGCCGGCCCTGCAGGTCTACACCGGCAACTCCCTGGACGGCACCGCCCCGGGCAGCTCGGGGCGCCGGTACCGCCAGGGGGACGGCGTGGCCCTCGAGCCCCAGCGACACCCCGACTCCCCCAACCGCCCCGAGCTCTCCGACCCCGTCCTGCGCCCGGGCCGGACCTACCGCTCCCGCACCGCATGGCGCTTCCGGTCCTAGTCGATCAGTCCAGCGCGTCCTCCAGCACGGCCAGCACCTCCGACGCGCTCCCGGCGTCGAGGAGGGCCCGCCGGCAGGACTCCTGGGCCAGGGCCTCGGAGAGATCGGCCAGCACCTCCAGGTGCTCGCCCCCGGACCGGTCCTCGGGGAGGGAGATCAGGAAGACGAGGTGGACGGGCCCGCCGTCCAGCGCGTTCCAGTCCACGCCCTGGGCGCTGCGGGCGAACGCGACCATCGGCCGCTCGGCGCCGGCGGACTTGGCGTGCGGCAGGGCCACGCCGTCGCCCACCCCGGTGGATCCCTCCTCCTCCCGGGCCAGGGCCGCGGCGACGGTGCTGTCGGCGTCGTACGCCCGCCCCGTGTGCGCACCGAGCTCGGCGAGCTGTCGGATGATGCCGTCCCGGTCCGCCCCGTGGACGTCCAGGAGCACGGTCGACTCGCTCATGTGCTCCAGGACGGAGCCGGAGCGCCCCGGGGAGTCGTCCGCGGGGCGGGGGGTCCTGTCGCTCATTCGCTGTCCCATCGGTGGAGGCGGACGGGCAGCGCGGCTCCACCGTGCTGCCCGCGGCACCGCTGCGCCCTCGTGGGCGCCAACATACGGCGGGCGGGACCGGGCGTCCACCGGTCCGGGGGAACCGATCCCGTCGGCAAACATTGTTGAACAATCCGGGCGGGCAGGGCATGCTGGAGGGACCGACGTGACAAGGAGCACAGCATGCCCCCCTCCGACATCGATCTCAACGCGGACTGCGGCGAGTCGCTCAGCGCCTGGACCATGGAGAGCGACGAGGGCGTCCTCCACGTGGTCAGCAGCGCCAACGTGGCCTGCGGCTTCCACGCGGGGGACCCGACGGTCGCCCGCCGGACCTGCACCGTGGCCGCCGAGCAGGGCGTGGTCGTGGGCGCCCAGGTCTCCTACGACGACCTGAAGGGCTTCGGCCGCCGCTTCATCGCCGTGCCGCAGGCGGAGCTGAGCGACCAGCTGGTGTACCAGATCGGCGCCCTCCAGGCCCTGGCCCGCGTCTCGGGCACCCGGGTCAGCTACGTCAAGCCGCACGGCGCCCTGTACAACGCGATCGTCCACCACGAGGAGCACGCGGGCGCCGTGGTGGACGCCGTGCGCGACGTCGACGACACCCTGCCCCTGCTGGTGCTGCCCGGCTCCGAGATCGAGCGGCAGGCGCGGGCGGCCGGGCTGCGCACGGTCCGCGAGGCCTTCGCCGACCGCGGCTACACGCCGCAGGCCACCCTCGTGCCCCGCACCGAGGCCGGTGCCGTCCTGCACGACGCCGGGGAGATCGCCGCCCGCGTGGTGCGGATGGCCGTCGAGGGCGTCGTCGAGGCCGTCGACGGATCCCTCGTGGCGGTGGACGCCCAGAGCATCTGCGTGCACGGGGACACCCCGGGAGCACTGGCCATCGCCGAGCGCGTGCGCCGCGCCCTCGAGGAGGCCGGCCTGCGCGTCGGCAGCTTCCTGTGAGCGCGCCGGCCCCCTCCGGGACCCGCGGGGTCCGGCCGCTCGGCCCGCGCGCGGCGCTGGTCGAGTGCGCCGACCTGCGCGACGCCGTGGCGGTGCACGCCCGTCTCGCCGGCGCGGACCTGCCCGGCCTGGTGGACTGCGTGGCCGGCGCGGAGACCGTGGTGGTGCGGGCGAGCACCACCACGGCGCTGCGGGACATCGTCCGCGCCGCCCGCGCCGCCCCCCGCGGGAGCGCCGGGACGGGCGAGGCCCGCACCGTGACCATCGACGTCGTCTACGACGGGGAGGACCTCGCGGCGGTCGGTGAGCTCACAGGCCTCGGCGCCGACGGGGTGGTCCGGGCCCACTCCGGGCAGGCGTGGACCGCCGCCTTCGCCGGCTTCGCGCCCGGCTTCTTCTACTGCGTGGGCGAGGAAGGCCTCGACGTCCCGCGCCGCGACACGCCGCGCACCGCCGTCCCCGCGGGGTCGGTGGCCCTGGCCGGCCGGTTCTCCGCCGTCTATCCCCGCAGCTCCCCCGGCGGCTGGCAGCTCATCGGGCGTACCGCGGCCCGGATGTTCGATCTCGACCGCGAGGACCCGGCCCTGCTGCGCCCCGGCGACCGGGTGCGCTACCGGCCCGTGCGCGAGCTCGTGGAGATCGCCCCGGGCACCCCCGAGCCCGCGCCGGTGCGGGGACCGCACCTGACGGTCGGGGCCCCCGGGTTGCAGACCCTCGTCCAGGACGGCGGCCGTGCGGGCTCCGCCGCGCTGGGGGTCTCCCCCTCGGGCGCGCTCGACGCCGCCGCCGCCGCGTCGGCCAACCGGCTCGTGGGCAACGGCCCGGGGGCGGCAGTCCTGGAGCACCTGCTCGGCGGGCTCGAGCTGACCGCCCACGGGGAGCACGTCCTGGCGGTCACCGGCGCGCGGGCGGCGCTGACGGTCACGGGCCCGGCCCCGTGGCGGCCCCCGCTCGGCGCTCCCTTCGCCCTGCGCGACGGCGAACGCCTGGCCGTCGGCACCGTGACGGCCGGGGCGCGGGTCTACGTGGGCGTCCGGGGCGGCGTCGCGGTGCCGCCGGTGCTGGGCAGCCGCTCCGCGGACACGCTCGCCGGGCTGGGACCGGATCCGCTCGCCGCCGGCGACGCCCTTCCGGTCGGACCGGCCCCGGGCGCGGCCGTCCGGCTCCCCGAGCCGGTGCCCGACCCGCCCGCGGTGTCCTCGGTCCGCGTGGTCCCGGGTCCCCGCGACGACTGGTTCGCCCCCGCCGCCGTGACGTCGTTCTTCGAGCAGGAGTGGGAGCTTGCTACCTCCTCCGACCGCGTGGGCGCCCGGCTGTCGGGCGAGCCGCTGGAGCGGGCGCGCACGGACGAGCTGCCCAGCGAGGGGACGGTGCCCGGCTGCGTCCAGGTCCCGCCCTCCGGCCTGCCGGTCGTCCTGCTGCGGGACGCGCCCACCACCGGCGGCTACCCCGTGCTCGGCGTGGTGCACCCGGAGGACCTCGCCGTGCTCGCCCAGCTGCGCCCGGGCGGCCGCCTGCGCTTCGCGCGGGTCCCGGCGCCCGAGCTCGGCGCGCCGTCCCCGGAGGCCCCCGCCGCCGGCACCACCGAGCAGCCCGACCCCGTCAGCACCGCCACCGAGAGTTCCCAGGAGTAGCACCGTGCGCAAGATCCTGATCGCCAACCGCGGGGAGATCGCCGTCCGCGTCGTCCACGCCTGCGCCGAGGCCGGCCTGGAGTCCGTGGCCGTCTACGCCGACCCCGACGCCGACGCCCCGCACGTACTGCTGGCCGACGAGGCCTACGCCCTGGAGGGCACCTCGGCCACCGACACCTACCTGGACGGGGACGAGGTCCTCGCGATCGCGCTCCGGTGCGGGGCCGACGCCGTGCACCCGGGCTACGGGTTCCTCTCCGAGAACGCCGGCTTCGCCCGGGCGGTGATCGAGGCCGGCCTGACCTGGATCGGCCCCTCCCCGGAGACGATCGTGCTGCTGGGGGACAAGGTCGCCGCCCGGGAGATCGCCCGGCGGGCCGGCGCCCCGCTCGTGCCCGGCAGCGACGGACCGGTCGAGTCCCCGGAGGACGCCCGCGCCTTCGCGCAGGAGCACGGCCTGCCGGTGATCGTGAAGGCCGCCCACGGCGGAGGGGGCCGCGGCATGCGCGTGGTCCGGGAGCTCGACCAGGTCGAGGACGCCTTCCTCTCGGCGGCCCGCGAGGCGCAGAGCGCGTTCGGCCGCGGCGAGTGCTTCGTGGAGCGCTTCCTGGACCGCCCGCGGCACGTGGAGGCGCAGGTCGTGGCCGACGTCCACGGCCACGTCGTGGTGCTCGGGACCCGGGACTGCTCCCTGCAGCGGCGCCACCAGAAGCTCGTCGAGGAGGCCCCGGCGCCCTTCCTCACGGAGGACCAGCGCGAGCGGATCGCGGCCGCCGCCGAGGGCATCTTCCGGGAGGCCGGGTATGTGGGGGTGGGCACGGCCGAGTTCCTCGTGGCCCAGGACGGGCTGATCTCCTTCCTGGAGGTCAACACCCGGCTGCAGGTGGAGCACCCGATCACCGAGGAGGTCTACGGCGTGGACCTGGTCCGCGCCCAGCTGGCCGTGGCCGCCGGGGACCCCCTGCCGGTGCTCGAGACCCCGGCCGCGCGCGGGCACGCGTTCGAGTTCCGGATCAACGCCGAGGACCCCGGCCGCGGCTTCCTGCCCTCCGGCGGCACGGTCGAGGCCGTCGACGCCCCCACCGGCCCGGGCGTGCGCGTCGACTCGGGGGTGCGCCGCGGCACCCGGGTGGCCACGTCCTTCGACTCGCTCCTGCTCAAGCTCGTCGTCAGCGCCCCCACCCGCGCGCAGGCGCTCGTGCGGGCCCGCACCGCCCTGCGCGAGCTGCGGGTGCACGGCGTGGCCACCACGGTCCCGTTCCACCGCGCAGTGCTGGACGCCCCCGCGTTCGCCGGGGACGAGGGGCTCGGGGTGTGGACCACGTGGATCGAGGACGAGTTCGCCGACCGGCTCGCCCCGGACGCCGAGTACGCCCGCGCGGAGGAGCAGGGCCGCGCCCGCTTCACCGTGGACGTGGACGGGCGGCGCGTGCGCCTCGGCATCCCCGAGGCCCTCGCCGCGGCCCTGGTCTCCGCCCCCGCGGGGGAGGCGCCACCCGCGGCCGCGGTCCCGGCCGACGACGGCGCCGTCACCGCGCCCTTCGCGGGGACGCTCGTCTCGTGGCTGGTGTCCGAGCAGGACGACGTGGAGGCGGGCCAGGAAGTCGCCGTGCTGGAGGCCATGAAGACCGAGACCCGGGTGTCCGCGCCGCGGGCGGGAACGGTCCGCGAGCTCGTGGTGGGTCCCGGCGACGCGGTGGACGCCGACCAGGTGCTCGCCCGGCTCTCCTGAGCGGGCTCAGCCCCCGGCGGTCCGGGCTCCGGTCACTCGGGCAGCAGCTCGTTCAGGTCGGGCTGCTCCTCGATGAGACCGTGCTGCACAGCGAGGTCCGCGAGTTCCTGCACGGACTCCCGGTTCACCTCGGTGGGGTAGGCCGGCAGGACGAGCTGGTCGATCAGCTCCTCGTCGAGCTGCGTGTAGGTGGGCAGGACGGCGCGGACCTCGTCGGGGTTCTCCTGCGCGAACTCGAGCGACTTCTCGATGGCCGCCTGGAACGACTCCACCATCTCCGGGTCCTCGGCCACCACGTCCTCCGTGGTGAAGTACACGGCCACCGTCAGGTTGTCGATCGGGAACGCGTAGTTGGAGACGGCCGAGCGCGCCCCGTTCTGCATGGCGATGGTCCGGAAGGGCTCGATCGACCCGATCGCGTCCACCTCGCCCCGGTCCAGGGCCGCCGGCATGTCGGGCAGCGGGACCTCGACGAACTCGACGTCGTCCGGGTTGCCGCCCTGCGCCTCGATGGCCGCGCGGATGGTGGTGTCGCTGATGTTGTTCAGGGTGTTGACGCCCACGGTCCTGCCCTCCAGGTCCGCCGCGTCCTGGATGTCGCTGTCCTCGCGCACCAGGACGTCGGCGAAGTCCTCGCCCTGGACCCCGGTGGAGTTGTTGGCGTTGGCGATGATCTGCAGCGGCAGCCCCTGGGACCGGGCGACGATCAGCGACGTCACGTTGCTGAAGCCGAAGTCCATCTCCCCGCTGACCACGGACGGGACGATGGCCGCTCCGCCCTGGGCCTGGGTGATGTCGAGCTCCAGCCCCTCCTCCTCGAAGAAGCCCTGCTCGATCCCCAGGTAGAGGGGGGCGACGTCGGTGCTCGCGATGACGCCGATGCTGACCGTGGTCAGCTCGCCGTCCCCGGCCGCTCCCCCGCCGGACTCCCCTCCCGCGCACGCGGTCACTGTCAGGACGGCGGCCGTGGCCAGTGCTGCACCGGTCTTCTGCATCGAAGCCTCCAGGGAGTGGGACGGATCTGCTGGAAGCCTAGAGGACGGCACGGGTCCGCCACCAGGGTGCCGCTGCACGATCGGCCCCGCCGGATGCCAGGATGGTGGATTGATGAACACCGTGGAGCACGAGTTCCTGAGGACGGCCGTCGCGCAGGCCGGTCCCGCGCCGCAGGGGGAGGCCATCCCGTGGGCCGTGGACGTCCTGCGCCAGGGTGTCGTCACCGGCCGGCTGCCGCCCGGGACCAGGCTCTCGGAGGCCCGGGTCAGCGAGGCGCTGCAGGTCTCCCGCAACACCCTGCGCGAGGCGTTCACGGTCCTGGTCGGGGAGAACCTGCTGGTCCGGGTGCCCAACCGCGGCGTCTCGGTGGCCCGCCCCGGCGCGGACGACGTGCGGGAGATCCACCGGGTGCGGCTCGCGCTGGAGACCTCGGCGCTGCGCTGGTCGGACCCGGCCCCGCAGCCGGAGCTGCACGCCGCCGTCGAGGACGGCCGGGCCGCCCGCGGCCGTCGGGACGTGCCGGGCATGGCCGACGCGAACCAGCGGTTCCACCGCGGCGTCGTGGAGCTGGCCGGCTCGGCGCGCCAGAACGAGCTGATGTCCCGGACCCTCGCGGAGATGCGGCTCGTGTTCCACTCCATGCGGCAGGACCCGTCCTTCCACGAGCCCTACATCGAGCGCAACGCGCGGATCCTCGAGCTCTTCGAGCAGGGCCGGCGCGAGGAGTCCGCCCTGCAGATGCACCACTACCTGGAGGCCTCCCGGCAGCAGCTGCTCGACGTCCTGGAGGGCCCCGCGTCCGCCGCCGCCGGGACACGGTGACGCCGGGGAGTCCGCCCCTGGGAGACAGGGAGGACCGCATGCACGACGACGGGTCCGCCGGTGCCGTGGACGTCCTGCTCCCGCCACCGGCCTCCCCCGGGTTCCTCCGGGACTTCCTGGCGTCCCAGGCCGTGCCCGGGTGCGACGAGCTCGCGGACGGCGCCCACCGGCGCCCCGTCGTCGTGGACGGGGCGGCGCGCACCGTGACCGTCCGCTGGGACCGGCTCAGCCCCGCCGGCCTCCCCGTGCACGTCGGGCCCGGGAAGGCGGACGCACTGGAGCCGGTGCTGGACCGGGTGCGCCGCTGGCTCGGCGAGGGAACGGAGTCCCCCGCGGCGGACCGCGCGCTCGCGGCCGACCCCGCACTCGCCCCCGACGTGCGCGCCTGGCCCCTGATCCGGCTGCCCGGCGCACCGGACGGCTTCGAGACGGCGGTCCTGACCGTACTCGGGCAGCAGGTCTCCCTCGCCGCGGCCCGCACCTTCGCCGGGCGCCTGGTCCGCCACCACGGCACGCCCGTGGCCGGCGGGGCCGCCGCCTTCCCCATGGCCCACCGGATCGCCGGGACGGACCCGGCCCGGCTGCAGCGTGACGTGGGAGTCACCACCCGCAGGGCCGCCACCGTCCACGCGCTCGCCGTGGCGGTCCGGGACGGACTCGTCCTCGACGCCCCGGCGGGGAACGCCGGCGCGCCGACCGGGGAGGACGCCGCACGGCTGCGGGGCCGCCTGCTCGCCCTGCCCGGCGTCGGCCCGTGGACGGCGGGGTCGATCTCGCTGCGCGTCCTGGGCGACCCCGACGTCTTCCTGCCCCAGGACCTCGTCCTGCGCCGCGCGCTCGGCGCGACCGGGGCGGCCGCCGCGGCGGAGCTGTCGGCCGCCTGGAGCCCGTGGCGCAGCTACGCCATGATGCGGCTGTGGGCCCGCGCGGCGTTCCCGGCCTCGGCCGGACCGCTCGTGCCCGGAGCCCGGTGAGTCCGGGGCACGGCCCCGCCGGCCAGGGTGATCACGCCGGTCCGGGCAGGAGGTCGCGGCTCTCGGCGAAGTGGCAGGCCGAGGGATGCCCCTGGCCGCGGTCCACGAGCTCCGGCACCTTCTCGGCGCAGACGTCCTGGGCCTTCCAGCAGCGCGTGCGGAAGCGGCAGCCGGAGGGCGGGTCCGCCGGGCTGGGGAGGTCGCCGCTGAGCATGATGCGCTCCCGCGACCCGCGCAGGGCGGGCTCGTGGATCGGCACGGCCGAGAGCAGGGCCTGCGTGTACGGGTGCGCGGCCTGCTCGTAGATCGCGTCCCGGTCCCCGGTCTCCACCACGCCGCCGAGGTACATCACGGCGACCCGGTCGCTGAGGTGGCGCACGACCGAGAGGGCGTGGGCGATGAACAGGAAGGACAGCCCGAACTCGTCCTGCAGGTCCTGCAGCAGGTTGATGACCTGGGCCTGGACGGACACGTCGAGGGCGGAGACGGGCTCGTCGCAGATGATCACCTCCGGGCGCAGGGCCAGCGCCCGGGCGATCCCGATGCGCTGGCGCTGGCCCCCGGAGAACTGGTGCGGATACCGGTTCGCGTAGTCGGCCCGCAGGCCCACGCGCTCCAGCAGCTCCCGCACCTGGGCTGCCCGGTCCTTGCGGGCCACGGAGTTGGGGTGCACCTCCCAGGCCTCGGCCACGATGTCGCCCACCGTCATGCGCGGGTTCAGGGAGGAGTACGGGTCCTGGAAGATGACCTGGACGTTGCGCCGGTACTCCCGCAGCTCGCGGGCGGACATCGCGGTGATGTCCCGGCCCTTGTACAGGATCTGCCCGGCCGTCGGCCGCTCCAGGCCCATCACGAGCTTGGCCACCGTGGACTTGCCCGAGCCGGACTCGCCGACCAGCCCCAGGGTCTCCCCCGGGTTCAGCGTCATGCTCACGCCGTCGACGGCGCGCACCTGGCCCACGGTCCGGCGGAGCACGATGCCCTGGGTGAGGGGGAAGTGCTTGGTGAGGTCGCGGAGCTCCAGCAGCGGGGCGTCCGTCGTCGTGGGCTGTGGCTCATTCATGCTCGAGCTCCTCGCTGTAGTGGCACGCGGCCGTCCTGCCCGGCAGGACCTCGCGCAGGACCGGGACGTCCGCCGAGCAGTCCTTGCCGGGCACCGCCGCCCGCCCGAAGCGCGCCATCGGGCAGCGCGGGTGGAAGGCGCAGCCGCTGGGGACGGCGGAGAGGTCCGGCGGGGTCCCGGTGACCGGGTTCAGCCGGTCGCCGTGGGACTCGAGGCTCGGCATCGACGCCATCAGACCCTTGGTGTACGGGTGCAGCGGCTCCGCCAGGACCTCGTCCACCGTGCCGTTCTCCACGATGCTGCCGGCGTACATCACGGCCACGCGGTCGGCGACCTCGTTGACCACGCCGAGGTCGTGGGTGATGAGGATCATCCCCATCCCGGTCTCGCGCTGCAGCTCCCTGAGCAGGTCCATGATCTGGGCCTGGACGGTGACGTCGAGCGCGGTGGTCGGCTCGTCGGCGATGAGGAGGTCCGGGTCCAGGGCGATCGCCATGGCGATCATGACGCGCTGGCGCATGCCCCCGGAGAACTGGTGCGGATAGGCGTCCACGCGCTCGCGGGCCGCGGGGATGCCCACGCGCTCCATCAGCTCGATGGCCTTCTCGCGGGCCTCGCCGCGGGAGGCCCCGCGGTGGACGCGGAACAGCTCGCCGATCTGGTGCCCCACGGTGAAGACGGGGTTGAGGGCGGACAGCGCGTCCTGGAAGACCATGGCGATCCCCGGGCCGCGGACCGCGCGCTGCTCCTTGCGGCTCATCGTCAGCAGGTCGTCCCCGCGGAACCTGATCTGCCCGCCGGTGATCCGCGCCGGGGGGATGTCGAGGATGCCCATGACGGCCTGGGCGCCGACGCTCTTGCCGGAGCCGGACTCGCCCACGACGGCGAGGGTCTCCCCGGCCCGGACGGAGTAGCTGATGCCGTTGACGGCGCGGACGGTGCGGCGGCGGGAGCGGAACTCCACGGCGAGGTCGTCGACCTCGAGGACGGCCGGCTCCGCGGGTGCGGGGGACGCCGGGGACGGGGCGGGTGCGGAGGAGGAGGTCATCGGCGCAGCTTCGGATCGAGGGCGTCGCGCAGCGCATCCCCCATGAGGATGAACGCGAGCACGGTCAGGGACAGGAAGAGCGACGGGAACAGGATCAGGTGCGGGGCGTCGCGGAGCCGGTTCTGGGCCGCGTTGATCTGCAGGCCCCAGGAGATCTCGGGCAGCTGCAGGCCGACGCCCAGGAAGGTCAGCGTCGCCTCGGAGGCGATGATCGTCCCCACGGCGATCGTGGAGTACACGAGCACGGGCGCCATGGCGTTGGGCAGGATGTGCTTGGTGATGATCCGGCCGGTGCGCGCACCGAGCGCGCGCGCCGCCTGCACGTAGTCGGCCTGCTTGACGCCGATGACGTTGGACCGGACCAGGCGCATCGCCGTCATCCAGCCGAACGCGATCAGCGCCAGGGAGACCTCGGGCACCCCGCGCTCGGGCAGCACGGACAGCAGGATGATCGCGCCCAGGATGAGCGGGAGACCGTAGAAGATGTCCGTGACCCGGGCCAGGAGCGAGTCGATCCAACCGCCGTAGTAGCCGGCCAGCGCGCCCACCACCACGCCGATGACCAGGGTGCCCAGGACGGCGAGGAAGCCGATGGACAGCGAGATGCGCGCGCCGTGCACCACATTGGCGTAGTAGTCGCACCCCTGGATGTCGTAGCCGAACGGCGCCCCGGGCTGCGGGCCGTCGCCCGAGCGGGCGAGGCTGCAGGCCCGTGGGTCCACCGAGGTGAAGATCTGCGGGGCCACTGCCATCACGGCGAAGGTCAGGAACAGCACCGCCCCCACGAGGAAGAACGGGTTGCGGCGCAGCTGGCGCCAGGCGTCCCGCCACAGGCCGGCCTGATCGACGTCGCCCGCGGCGGCCGCGGAGGCCAGCTCCTCGGCGCGGTCGTCGACGCGGTCCGAGAAGGACTCGCGGTGCACGCCCTCCTTGTGCGTCGGATCGCCGAGCGTTTCCGTGCGGGGCTCATTCATAGCGGATCCTCGGGTCGAGGGCGGCGTAGAGGACGTCGACCACCAGGTTGAAGAAGATGTAGAAGAAGACGAACAGCGTGACGATCCCGACGACGACGGCGCCCTCCTGTCGCAGCACCGCGTCGTAGACCGCCCGGCCCAGGCCGGGGATGTTGAACACCGACTCGGTCACGATGGCCCCGCCCAGCAGCGCGCCGAGGTCGGCGCCGATGAAGGTGACCACCGGGATGAGGCTGTTGCGCAGCGCGTGCTTGCCGACCACGGTGGTCTCGCTCAGGCCCTTGGCGCGTGCGGTGCGCACGTAGTCGCTCTGCAGGTTCTCCGCGAGACTCGTGCGGGTCAGCCGCGCCACGTAGGCGAGGGACAGGGCCGCGAGCACCAGCCCGGGCAGCACGTAGCTGTACCAGCCCTGCGTGATGCCCGCGATGGGGAACCAGCCGAGCCGGACGCCGAAGACGTACTGGGCGAGGAAGCCCAGCACGAAGACCGGGATGGACACGACGACCGTGGTCGAGACGAGCACCAGGTTGTCGAAGAACGATCCGCGCCGCAGGCCCGCGAGCACGCCGGCGAGGATGCCGATGAGGATCTCGAAGCCCACGGCCACGAGGGCCAGCCGGACGGTCACGGGCAGCCGGTCGAGGATCGTGTCCAGGACGGGCCTGCCCGAGAAGTCGGTGCCGAAGTCTCCCTGCGACAGACCGGCCAGGTACTTCAGGTACTGGATCAGCAGCGGGTCGTCGAGGTTGTACTCGGCGCGCAGCTGCGCCTGCACCGCCGCCGAGAGCGGGCGGTCCCCGCCCAGCGCTCGGATGGGATCGCCCGGCAGCGCGTAGACCATGGCGAAGATGAGCAGGGATGCGCCCAGCAGCACCGGGACGGTCAGCAGCAGGCGACGGAGGACGTACCGCCCCATGGGTCTCCTCGGGTGTGTGCGGAAAGGTGGCGCAGGGGTGCTGCGCGGGAGGGGTGCGCGGAGGTGGTGCGCGGACGAACGGACTCGGGGCGCCCCGGAGGGGACGCCCCGAGTCCGGGGCGGATCACTCCGCGGTGACGACGACGTCCTCGGCCTCGACGCGGCCGAAGGAGTTGACGTGGACGTCGCTGACCTTCTCCGAGTGCGCGTACTGGATGAGTCCGTAGAACAGCGGCGTCGCGGGCATGTCGGCGATCAGCATGTCCTCGGCCTTCTGGTACTCCTGGATCGCCGCGTCGATCGAGTCGGCGCTGTTGCCGGCCCGCAGCTGCGCGTCGAACGCCTCGTTGCTGTAGAACGTGGTGTTCGAGCCCGCCGGCGGCAGCGCGGCCGTCGTGTACAGGGGCCCGAGGAAGTTCTCCATGACCGGGTAGTCCATGATCCAGCCGGACCGGAACGGACCGGTCATGCCCTTCTCGTCCTGCAGGGGCAGGTACTCGGCGAACTGCAGGTCGCCGCGCAGCTGGTACTCGACGTCCAGGTTCTCGCGCAGCTGGTTGCCCACGGCCTGCATCCACTCCTCGTGGCCGGCGCCGGCGTTGAACCACAGGTCCACGGGCTCGGAGCGGTCGAAGCCGGCCTCGTCGAGGATCCGGTTGGCCTCCTCGACGTCGAGCTCGCAGGCCTCGCAGGCGTCCTCGCGGTAGCCGTCCACCACCGGGGAGACGAAGGACGCGGCCGGGGTGCGGGTGCCCTGGAAGATCGCATCGGTGATGGCCTGCCGGTCGATCGCCATCGAGAAGGCCTTGCGGACCTCCGGGTCGGCGAAGCGCTCGTCGTAGGTGGGGAAGCCCAGCGAGGTGATGTCGCCGCGGGGCTGGGTCCGGAAGCGCTCGCCGAACTGGTCCTCAGCGGAGGCGATGGCATCCGGGGGGATCTGGTCGACGACGTCGAGCGACCCGGCCTGCAGGTCGTTGTAGGCGGTGTTGATCTCGGTGTAGACGCGGTACTCCACGCCCGCCGCCTTGGCCGGCTCGTCGCCGCCGAACTCGTCGTAGCGGGTCAGGGTGATGCCCACGCCGTCCTGGAACGCCTCGTCCGCCTTGAAGGGCCCGTTGCCGATCGGCTGGTCGCCGAAGCCCTCGGGGTCGTCGAAGAACGCCTGGGGCATCGGGAAGAACGCGGTGTAGCCGGTGGTGGTGGGCCACTGGGCGTAGGGCTCCGCGAGGGTGACCTCGAAGGTCTGGTCGTCGATGACGCGCAGCCCCGACATCTCGGTGGCGGCGGGGCTCTGGCCCTCCTCCGCCTGCAGGTCCTCGTAGCCCTCGACATTGGCGAAGAAGTACGAGTTGCCCTGGGCGTTCTCGCTGTTGGCCACGTAGTTCCAGGTGTCCACGTAGCTCTGCGCGGTGACCGGGGTGCCGTCGTGGAAGGTCCAGCCGTCCTTGAGGTTGACGGTCCAGGTCTTCTGGTCCTCGGACTCGATGGACTCGGCGACCCCGGTGTAGACGGCCTCGTTGGTCTCCCGGTCGTACTCCACGAGCCCGGTCCAGAGCGAGTCGACGACCTGCCCGCCCTCGGTCTCGCTGGTGTTGCCCGGGATCAGCGGGTTCTCGGGCTCCCCGATGTACGCGCTGAAGGTGCCGCCCTCGTCGGCGGCGGCGTCGCCCGACCCGCCGTCGCCCCCACCGCACGCGGTAAGCAGCAACGATCCGGTCAGCACCACTGCCGTGCCCGCTATCCGCTTCGTTCTCATCGTTTCCTCCTGGGTCGATATGGGCCCGCCGGGAGTGCTGGGTTCGCAGTCCGAGGGGGACGGGGCCACGCCGGGGCGAGCACGGGGCTCGCGCGTCGTGGAGCACGAGGCTCCGGGCCCGACGTGACGGAGATCACCGTCCGCCGCGCCCAGGAAGAACCTATGTTCTCCGGTCGCGGGACGAGAGCAGACACGCCAGAAGAAACAGAAACCCCCGGTATCAGTTACCCAGCCGTAACGCCGCCGCCGCGGTCGGCCGTCCGTCTCCTCGGAGGGCGCTCGGAGAGGCCGGGCCGGTGCCGCCGGGAGCGCCGGCTCAGACGGCGGCGCCCAGCCCCCCGGGCGCGGGCCCCGCCCCGACCGGGGCGTCGGCAACGGCCAGCACGGAGCGCAACTCTGCCTCCTCCGTCGCGGACGCCTCGGCGAGGAGAGCGGAGGGAACGCCGTGCCGCGCCGCGCCGCGGATCTCGGCGTGCAGGGCAGCCACCGCCCGGTCCAGCACCCAGCGCGCCGACTCCAGGGCGCCGTCGAGGGGTGCGACGTCGAGGCCGACTCCCACCTCCTCGCCCGAGGCGGCGGCCTCGAGCACCTGGTCGAGCGCCCATTCGGCGGCCTCGACCTCCCCCGCGGCGGTGAAGACCCGCTGGAGGGGCCCGGGACGGTGGAAGCGGAGGCCGCCGTCCGGGTCGTCGCGGCCGGCCGCGACGGGGGGCTCCGGGGACCCCGGCAGGAGCGGGACGGGGACGACGTCGACCGACCGTGCCGTCGACTGCCGGGACAGTGCCTTGCTCATCATGGATCCTGCCTCGAGACCTGCTGCTGCGGCCCCGGACCCGCTCCCGTCGCGGGCCGGCGGGGACCTTCTCCCAGCGAACCAGCCAGCCCGGCGCACTTCCAGGGGTTGCCGGTGAACGCTCCGCCAACCCGTGCCCACCCGGACTGCCGGGCGGCTCCGTCCGCGTCCGTCACGGGCCCGCGGGACCCGGCGGGTCCGCCTCCTGCGACGGCACGTCCCCCGGGCTCGGGACACCGGGCTCAAGGGGCCTCTCGTACCAGATCAGCAGGACGGCCCACGCGACGGCCGTCAGCGGCACCGCCAGGACGGCGCCGACGATCCCGGCGAGGATGCCGCCGCCGGCGAGGGCCAGGAGCACCACCAGCGGGTGCAGGCTCAGGGCCTTGCCCATCACGATCGGCTGCAGCACCCTGCCGTCGAGCTGGTTGATGGCCACCACGACCGCGACCACGACCAGCGCGACCACGGGCCCGTTCGCGACCAGCGCCACCAGTGCCGCGAGGACGCCGATCAGCGCGGCGCCCACGATCGGCACGAACCCGCCCAGGAAGATGAGGACGGCCAGAGGCAGGGCCAGTGGCACCCGCAGGATCAGCAGCGTGGCCCCGATGACGACCGCCTCCAGGAGGGCGACCACCGCGGTCCCGCGGACGTAGTTGCCGAGCACCTGGAGCGTGGTGGTCCCCGAGCGCAGCAGCTTGTCCCGGTGCTCCCCGCGGAAGGGACGCAGGAAGAACTCCCACATCCGCCCGCCGTCCTTGAGGAAGTAGAAGAGGATGACCGCCACGAGCACGACCCCCGTGACGACCTCCGCGGCGGCCGAGATGCCCAGCAGCGCCTCGACGCGGAACCGACTGCTCGTCGCGAACTCCACGACGGAGGTGATGCCGTCGTCGAGGGCCTGCTGGCCGATCGGGATCGGCCCCGACACGATGAAGGCCCGCAGCCGCTCCAGCCCGGCCACCCCGGCCGTCACCAGCTCGTCCCACTCGCTGCGCACGGCGAAGACGATGCCGGTGACCACACCGCCGAGCACGAGCACCGCCGCGAGGAAGGTGATCCAGGTGGCCAGCGAACCGCGCACGCCGTGCCGGTGCAGGTACCGGACGACCGGGTGGAGCGCCGCCGCCAGGATGAGGGCGATCATCAACGGGATGACGATGAGCTTGAGCCGGATCAGGCCGTAGACGACGATCACCACCGCGACCAGCAGGACGATCAGCTGCCCGGCACGGATGGAGGCCCGGCCGAGGGCGTCGGCCCACAGCGCGCTTCGGCGCAAACCGCTGCTGGTGCGCGAACCCGCCATCGGAACCAGTCCTCGTGAGATGCCCCTGATGTCCCGCTTCCATGATGCGCCCGGCCCGGCCGATCGCCAAGCAGCCCGGGACCTGCCCCCACACCGCCCGCGGACCCCTCCCCCGCGAACCGCCATACCCGCTGTGACCTGCGACAACGCCTGCCCGAGAAGTGGACAGAAACTGATCCGGCTCCTAGGGTCGAAGGGGCCCGAGGAGGATTCGGGACCGCCTCCGCACCGGGCTCCCCACCCCGGTGCACGGACGTCCGCACCGGTCCCGCCCCCGGGACCGGCCGGGCGCCCCACCCCGGCCGATCGGATCCCCGCGAGCCGCCCCCGTCCACGCGCACCCCCTGCACCCCCGCGCACGGCCCGCCGGTCCCCGCCGGCAGCGGTCACGCCCCCGCGCCCCGCCCCCCGGAGAACCCATGAGCCGAACGTCCGAAGCCCCCGCCGCCGGCACGACCCGCACGACCGGCGCGGCGCCCGTCCGCAGACCCCGCCTCGTCGCCGTTGACGCCGCCCGCGGCCTGGCACTGATCGGCATGATCGCGGTCCACATCCTGCCCGTCCACGACCCCGAGACCTTCGAGCCCACCCTGCAGTGGAGCCTGTTCGGCGGGCGCGCCGCGGCGCTGTTCGCGCTGCTGGCCGGGCTGAGCCTGGCGTTCTCCTCGGGCGGGCGCGCCCCGCACCAGGGCCGGGCCCTCGCCGCCATCCGCGCCGGGCTGGTGGTCCGGGCCCTGCTCATCACGTCGGTCGGCCTGGCGATCAACCAGGTCATGCCGTCGCCGGCGCCCGCGCTGGGCATCCTCGTCTACTACGGCGCGTTCTTCCTGCTCGCCGTCCCGCTGCTGGGCCTGCGGCGCCGCACGCTGGCCGCCGGTGCGGCGGTCTTCGCGGTCCTGGGCCCCGTGCTCGTGCACGTCCTCGGCCCGGCCCTGCCCCAGCCCGCGGTCGTCAACCCCACCCTCGGCAGCGTGCTCGCGGATCCCGGCGCCACCCTGGCCCAGGTGCTGCTGACCGGGACCTACCCGGCCGTGCCCTATCTGACCTACCTCTGCGCCGGTCTGCTCCTCGGCCGGACCGATCTGCACGAGGCCGTGGTGCGGGTCCGGATCGCCGTGACCGGCGTGGTCCTGGCGCTCGGCGCGTGGTTCGTCTACTGGGTGCTGGTCCTGCAGGCCGGCGGCTACGACCAGCTGATGCGGCACACCCCGTGGCTGAGCGAGGACCAGATCGACGAGATCATCGTCTGGGGCCCGGACCCCGACCTGCCCACCTCCACCTGGTGGTGGCTGCTCACCCCCGGCCCGCACAGCAACACCCCGGTGACCCTGCTGATGGATCTGGGCACCGGCCTGGCCGTGCTGGGGCTCTTCCTGCTCGTCGCGCGCCCGAACCGGCTGTGGACCACGCTGGGGGCCATGGGCGGGCGCACCCTGACCCTGTACTCGGCCCACCTGCTCGCGCTGGCCACGACGGTCCACTACGACGACCGCCTGCTCTGGTTCGCCGTGCACGTGGTCGTGGCCGCGGCCTTCGCCGTGCTGTGGCAGAGGACGTTCGGCCAGGGCCCCCTCGAGCGGGGCGTCACGGCCGCCGTCCGCGGCACCCGCCGCCTGGTGCTCGGCGCCCCCGCCCGGACGGTGGGGTCCGAGCGGGCCTAGAGGGTCCTGCGCGCCGGCCGGCGTGCGCGCACGCGACACCCCACCGGTGTGGCCCCTGCCACACGGCGGCCCGGCGGGCTATGCTCCTCCCATGGCAAGATTCAGTCCTCTGGAGTGGCCGGTCCTCCGTCAGATCCGCTCGGGCGACCTTCTCGGTCGCGGCCCGGCGGTGACGTCGGAGCGCACCCGGGCGACAGCCCCGCGCACGAGCACCGCCGACCGGGTCGTACAGAGTGTGTGCCCGTACTGCGCGGTCGGCTGCGGCCAGCGGGTCTACGTCAAGGACGAGAAGGTCGTCCAGATCGAGGGCGACCCCGACTCGCCGATCTCCCGCGGCCGCCTGTGCCCGAAGGGCTCGGCCAGCGAGCAGCTGGTCAACGCGCCCGGCCGGCAGACCGAGGTCCTCTACCGCGCGCCCCGGGCCACCGAGTGGCAGCGGCTGGACCTCGACACCGCCGTCGACATGGTGGTCGACCGCGTCCTCGAGGCCCGGCGCAACGGGTGGCAGGACGCCGACGAGCAGGGCCGGTCGCTGCGCCGCACGATGGGCTTCGCCTCCCTGGGCGGCGCGACGCTGGACAACGAAGAGAACTACCTGATCAAGAAGCTCTTCACCGCCGCGGGAGCGATCCAGATCGAGAACCAGGCCCGTATTTGACACTCCTCGACGGTTCCCAGTCTGGGAGCCTCGTTCGGACGTGGCGGCGCCACGCAGTCCCTGCAGGACATGGCCAACGCCGACTGCATCGTCATCCAGGGCTCCAACATGGCCGAGTGCCACCCGGTGGGCTACCAGTGGGTGACTGAGGCCAAGGCCCGCGGCGCGAGGGTCATCCACGTGGACCCGCGCTTCACCCGCACGTCCGCCGTCGCCGACAAGCACGTCCCGATCCGGGCCGGGTCGGACATCGTCCTGCTCGGGGCGCTGATCAACCACGTGCTGGCCCAGGACCTGTGGTTCGAGGAGTACGTGCGCGCCTACACCAACGCGGCCACGATCGTGAACGAGGACTACCGTGACGCCGAGGACCTCGACGGCCTGTTCTCCGGGTTCGACCCGGAGACCGGCCAGTACGACATGTCGTCGTGGGCCTACGACGAGAACGAGGACGGCTCCGGGGACGACGACGGCCAGGTGGACGCGCCCGCGGGCGACCCCGAGGACGCGGCCGAGGCGGTGGACGAGGCCGCCGGCCAGCAGCTCGGCAGCGGCGGCGCCCCGATGGAGCACGCCCGCATGAAGCGCGACGACACCCTGCAGGACCCCCGGACGGTGTTCCAGATCCTCAAGCGGCACTACACGCGCTACACCCCGGAGATGGTGCAGGAGGTCTGCGGCATCGACCCCGAGGACTTCGCGTACCTGGCCCGCTCCATCACCGAGAACTCCGGGCGCGAGCGGACCACGTGCTTCGCCTACGCGGTCGGCTGGACGCAGCACAGCCTGGGCGCGCAGTACATCCGCACCGCCGCGATCCTGCAGCTGCTGCTGGGCAACATGGGCCGCCCCGGCGGCGGGATCATGGCCCTGCGCGGGCACGCCAGCATCCAGGGCTCGACCGACATCCCGACGCTGTTCAACCTGCTGCCCGGCTACCTGCCGATGCCGGTGGCCGGCACCCACGACACGTTCGACGACTACCTGGCCGCGATCGCGTCGAAGAAGCAGAAGGGCTACTGGACCGAGGCCGACGCCTACACGACGAGCCTGCTCAAGGCCTGGTGGGGGGACGCGGCCACCGCGGACAACGACTGGGCCTACGACTACCTGCCGCGCCTCACCGGCGCCCACGGCACCTTCCAGACGCTGACGAGCATGCTCGACGACGAGGTGGAGGGCTACTTCCTGCTCGGCCAGAACCCGGCCGTGGGATCCTCCAACGGCCGGATGCAGCGCACGGCCATGTCCCACCTCAAGTGGCTGGTGGTGCGCGACCTCAACCTCATCGAGTCGGCGACCTGGTGGAAGGACGGCCCGGAGATCGCCTCGGGCGAGCTGCGCACCGAGGACATCGAGACCGAGGTGTTCTTCCTGCCCGCGGCCACGCACGTGGAGAAGTCGGGCACGTTCACGCAGACCCAGCGGCTGCTGCAGTGGCGCCACCAGGCCGTGGCGCCGCCGGGCGAGTGCCAGAGCGAGCTGCAGTTCTTCTTCGAGCTGGGCCGGCGGATCCGGGAGCGGCTGGCCGGGTCCGACGACGAGCGCGACCGTCCGCTGCTCGACCTCACCTGGGACTACCCCGTCGACGAGCACGGCGAGCCGGACCCCGAGGCAGTGCTCGCAGAGATCAACGGCCGCCACCTCACCGGCCCGGACGCCGGGCGCCCGCTGTCCTCGTACACCGAGATGCGCGCGGACGGCTCGACCTCCGGCGGCTGCTGGATCTACACCGGGGTCTACGCCGACGGCGTCAACCACGCGGCCGCCCGCACCCCAGGCCAGGAGCAGGGACCCAGCGCCCCGGACTGGGGCTGGGCGTGGCCGGCCAACCGCCGGATCCTCTACAACCGCGCCTCAGCCGATCCCGAGGGCAGGCCGTGGAGCGAGCGCAAGAAGTTCGTCTGGTGGGACGAGGAGCAGAACCGGTGGGTCGGGGACGACGTACCCGACTTCCCGCTCCACCTCGCCCCGGGCACGCGCCCCGACCCCGACACCGGGGGTGCGGCCGCGCTGGCCGGTGACGACCCGTTCATCATGCAGGCCGACGGCAAGGGCTGGCTGTTCGCGCCCAAGGGCGTGCTGGACGGACCGCTGCCCACGCACTACGAGCCGCAGGAGTCACCGGTCGCCAACGCCCTGTACACCCAGCAGCGCAACCCCTCCCGGGTGCTGTTCGCCCGCGAGGACAACCTCAGCGCCCCGAGCGCCGGGACCCCGGGGGCGGACGTGTACCCCTACGTGTTCACCACCTACCGGCTCACCGAGCACCACACCGCCGGCGGCATGAGCCGCTGGCTGCCGTACCTCTCGGAGCTGCAGCCGGAGATGTTCTGCGAGGTCTCCCCCGAGCTGGCCGCCGAGTGCGGGCTGGAGCCGTACGGCTGGGCCACGATCGTCTCGCCCCGGGCGGCGATCGAGGTCCGGGTGCTCGTCACCGACCGGATGACCCCGCTCGTGGTGCGCGGACAAACCGTGCACCAGATCGGGCTCCCGTACCACTGGGGCGTGGGCGACGACGCCGTGGTCAGCGGCGACTCCGCCAACGACCTGCTGGGCCTGACGCTGGAGCCCAACGTGCAGATCCAGGACTCCAAGGTGGGCTCGTGCCACATCCGCCCGGGCCGCCGGCCGCGGGGTCCCGAGCTGCTCGACCTGGTCCTGGAGTACCAGTCGCGCGCGGGCGCCACCGTGGAGACCGGCAACACCCGGATCGACCGGCCCGGCGGCTCGCCGGGCCCCGATCGGACCACCGACCCGACCACCGACCCGACCACCGACCCGACGAGGGAGACCTAGATGGGCCAGCTGGCCGGACCGACCGACCCCGCCGCCGACGCGAACTGGGAGCACCAGCACGCGCGGAAGGGCTTCTTCACGGACACCTCGATCTGCATCGGGTGCAAGGCCTGCGAGGTGGCCTGCAAGGAGTGGAACGACAACCCCCAGGACGGGGATCTCCGGCTGCTCGAGTCCTCCTACGACAACACCGGTTCCCTGGGCGCCAGCACCTGGCGGCACGTGGCGTTCGTCGAGCAGGACGGCGAGCGCATCGAGGAGGCCCGCGAGTCCGGGCGCAAGCTCGTGAGCCTGGGCATGCCGCGCGTCGGCCCGCCCGAGGCGCGCCCGCAGCCGGCGTCCGAGGACACCACCCCACCGGACACCCCGGAGTTCCGCTGGCTGATGTCCTCCGACGTCTGCAAGCACTGCACGCACGCCGGGTGCCTCGACGTGTGTCCCACCGGGGCGCTGTTCCGCACCGAGCACGGCACCGTGGTGGTGCAGGACGACGTGTGCAACGGGTGCGGCACCTGCGTGGCGGGCTGCCCGTTCGGCGTGATCGAGCGGCGCACCGACGGCACGGCAGCGCCCCGGACGAAGCGGGACGGGCAGCCGGGGAAGCCCGAGGTGCCGAACGTGGGCGTCGCCCAGAAGTGCACCCTGTGCTACGACCGGATGGTGGACGACCAGACGCCCGCGTGCGCGCAGACCTGCCCGACGACGTCGATCAAGTACGGCGAGCACGAGGACATGGTGGACCAGGCCCGGCACCGGGTCGCCGAGATGCACGCCCAGGGCCGCACGGAGGCCAGGCTCTACGGCGCCAACGAGCTCGACGGCGTCGGCGGCACCGGGTCGGTGTTCCTGCTGCTCGACGAGCCGGAGGTCTACGGGCTCCCGCCCGACCCGCGGGTGCCGACCGCGGACCTGCCCCGGATGTACCAGCGGGCCGGTCTGGCCGCGGCGGGCATGCTCGCCGCCGCCGCCGTGGCCTTCGCGGGAGGCCGCTCGTGAGCCTCTCCGAGTTCGACAGCTACCGTCCGCCCGAGCCGCCGCGACGCCGCCGCCGGGACGGTCCACGACGACGGGGCGCCGGGCAGGGCGGAGGCGGTGACGGCTCCCGTGAGATGCCGATGGTCCCGGAGCCGGATTTCGGCTCCTACTACGGGCGCCCGGTGGTCAAGCCGGCGCCCTGGGGCCACGAGGTCGCCGCGTACCTGTTCCTCGGCGGCGTGGCCGGCGGGTCGGCCCTGCTCGCGCTCGGCGCTCAGCTCACCGGCCGGGAGGAGCTGCGCCGCAACGCCCGGCTGGGCTCGGTGACCGCCCTCGGTCTCGGCGGGGCGGCCCTGGTCGCGGATCTCGGGCGCCCGGAGCGCTTCCTGCACATGCTGCGCACGTTCAAGCCGACCTCCCCGATGAGCATGGGCACGTGGATCCTCAGCGCGTTCGGGGCCGGCATGGGGACCGCGGTCGCGGCCGAGGTCGACCGGATGACCGGGTCCCGCCTGCCACTGGGCCCGCTGCGCCCGGTGTTGCGCGCCGTGGAGGGACCCGCCGGGATCGAGGCGGCCGTCCTCGCCGGCCCGCTGGCCGCCTACACCGCGGTCCTGCTCTCCGACACGGCCACTCCCACGTGGAACGCCGCCCGCGAGGACCTGGCGTTCGTCTTCGTGAGCTCGGCGAGCCTCGCCTCGGGCGGTCTGGCGATGGTCACGACGTCGGTCGGTCAGGCCGGCCCCGCCCGGCGGCTCGCCGTGCTGGGCGTGGCGGGAGAACTGATCGCCACCAAGGTGATGGAGCGCCGGATGGACCCGGTGGCGGCGGAGCCGCTGCACCACGGCCAGCCCGGGGTCATGCTGGCGTGGAGCGAGCGGCTGGCGGTCGCCGGCGGTCTCGGTACGCTGCTGGGCGGACGGCACCGGGCCGTCGCTGCGGTCTCGGGGCTGGCGCTGCTGGCCTCGTCGGCCCTGACCCGGTTCGCCGTGCTGGAGGCCGGTATGCACTCGGCCGAGGATCCGCGCTACACGATCGAGCCGCAGAAGGCGCGGCTGGCCGCGCGTCGCGCCGCCGGGATCACCGACGACTCGATCACCACGGCCGGCTGACCACCCGGCGCCGCCCCGGAGCGGGGCTCAGCGCACCGCGATGCCGGCCCCGGCGACCGTGTGGCCGATCACGGGGTGGCCGGGCACCTCGCCGACCACCAGGAGGCCGCCCGAGGTCTGCGCGTCGGCCAGCAGCAGCAGGTCGTCCTCGGTGACACCGGCCGCGGACCGCAGGTGGGGACGCACCCAGTCGAGGTTGCGGCGGGTCCCGCCGGAGACGTAGCCGTCCCGCAGCGCCTCCTGGGCCCCCTCGACGAGGGGCACGGCCCCCCGGTCGAGCACCGCGCCGATCCCGGAGGCACGGCACATCTTGTGCAGGTGCCCGAGCAGGCCGAAGCCGGTGACGTCCGTGGCAGCCCGGGCCCCGGCCGCCAGCGCCGCCTCGGCCGCGTCCCGGTTGAGCCGGGTCATCGTGGCGACCGCTTCGGCGAACACCTCGCCGGTGGCCTTGTGCCGGTTGTTGAGCAGTCCCACGCCGATCGGCTTGGTGAGGGTGAGGGGCAGCCCCGGCACGGCGGCGTCGTTGCGCAGCAGCCGGTCGGGGTGGGCCACGCCGGTCACGGCCATGCCGTACTTGGGTTCCGGATCGTCGATGGAGTGCCCCCCGATCACGGGGCAGCCCGCCTCGGAGGCGACCGCCAGACCGCCGCGGAGCACCTCGGTCAGCAGTTCCATCGGGAGCGCCTCCCGGGGCCAGCCCACGAGGTTGATCGCCATGACCGGGCGCCCGCCCATGGCGTAGACGTCCGACAGCGCGTTCGCGGCGGCGATCCGGCCCCAGTCGTAGGCGTCGTCGACGACCGGGGTGAAGAAGTCGGCGGTGGACAGCACCGCGAGGTCGTCGCGCACCAGGACGGCCGCGGCGTCGTCGCCGTCGTCGAGTCCGACCAGCACGCCGGCCCCCGACTGGCCGGTGAGGCCGCGGACCGCGTCCTCGAGCTCACCGGGAGGGATCTTGCAGGCGCATCCGCCGCCGTGGGCGAAGCCGGTCAGACGGAGGGCGTCGGCCTGACCGGCCGAGGTCTGGGTGGAGTTCACCCTGTCAGCCTACTGGTGGAGGCGGTGCTAGGTTGGGTGGCGGAGGCGTCCGGGTCCTGGTGGGCCCCCCGGTCTTCAAAACCGGTGAGGCCGAGCACCTCGGCCTGGCGGGTTCGATTCCCGTCCGCCTCCGCCAACTTCTGCCACGCGCCCCGCGCGACGAGGAGGAACTGTGGCCCTGGACGACCCGCGTCGTCTGATCCCGCGCACCGACCAGCTCATGGCGCTGCCGCCCGTCCGCCGGGCCCGCGACCGGCTGAGCGAGGGCGTCGTCCGTGCCCTGGTGCGCGAGACGCAGGACCGGGCCCGGCGTGGTGAGCTCGCCCCCGAGGACGTCGAGCCGGCGGTGCTCGCCGCGCTCGAGGCCCGCTCCGCGTCCACCCTGACACCGGTGCTCAACGCCACGGGCGTGGTCGTGCACACCAACCTGGGTCGCGCCCCGCTGTCCGCGGCCGCCGTCGAGGCGCTGCGCACGGCCGGCGGGTACGTCGACGTGGAGCTCGACCTGGTGACAGGCACCCGCTCCCGCCGCGGCGCCGGTGCCCGGGCGGCCCTGCTCGCCGCCTGTCCCCCGGCCCAGGACGCGCTGGTGGTCAACAACGGCGCGGCCGCGCTGGTGCTGGCCACCACGGCCCTGGCCGCCGGCCGCGAGGTCGTGATCAGCCGCGGCGAGCTCGTCGAGATCGGGGCCGGCTTCCGGCTGCCGGAGCTGATCGAGTCGACCGGTGCCCGGCTGCGCGAGGTGGGCACGACCAACCGGACCCACCTGCGCGACTACGCCGAGGCGGTCGGCCCGGAGACCGGGTGCATCCTCAAGGTGCACCCGAGCAACTTCCGGCTGGAGGGATTCACCGCGGCCGTCGAGGTCGGGGAGCTGCGGCCGCTGGCCCGCGCCCACGGCGTGCCCCTCGTGGCCGACCTCGGCAGCGGGCTGCTGACCCCCGACCCGCACCTGCCCGGGGAGCCCGACGCCGCCGCCGCCCTCGACGGCGGCGCCGACATCGTCATCGCCAGCGGCGACAAGCTGCTCGGCGGCCCGCAGGCCGGGCTGGTGCTCGGCAGCTCGGACGTCGTCGCCCGGATGGCCGCCCACCCCCTTGCCCGCGCGGTCCGTGCCGACAAGCTCGCGCTCGCCGCACTGGAGGCCACGCTCGCCGGCGGGCCCGCCCCGGTCGTCCAGGCGCTGCACGCGGACCCGGACCGCCTCCGCGGACGGGCCGAACGGCTCGCCGCGGCCGTCGGCGCACCGGTGGTCGCCCACGACGGCCGGGTCGGCGGTGGCGGTGCGCCCGGCGTGCCCCTGCCGGGATGGGCGGTGCGGCTGCCCGAGGCTGCGGCCCCCCTGCTGCGCACCGGTCGCCCCGCCGTCCTCCCCCGGGTCCACGACCACGCGTGCCTGCTCGACCTGCGCTGCGTGCCCGAGTCCGACGACGAGCGCCTGCGCGCGGCGGTGCGCACGGCCCTGGCCGCCCTCGCCGGCTCCGGTTCCGACGCCGGACGGACCCGGTGAGCGTGCACGTCGTCGCCACGGCCGGGCACGTCGACCACGGCAAGAGCACCCTGGTGCGGGCCCTCACCGGCATGGAGCCCGACCGGTGGGAGGAGGAGCGCCGCCGCGGGCTGACCATCGACCTGGGCTACGCCTGGACCACCCTGCCGTCCGGGCGCGACGTGGCCTTCGTGGACGTCCCGGGCCACGAGCGCTTCCTCGGCAACATGCTCGCCGGACTCGGCCCGGCGCCCGTCGTCTGCTTCGTGGTCGCCGCCGATGAGGGGTGGCAGGCCCAGTCCGGCGACCACCGCGACGCCGTCGCGGCCCTGGGCATCGAGCACGGCGTGGTGGTGCTCACCCGGGCCGACCGGGCCCCCGGGGGCACCGATGCGGTGCTCGCCCAGGTCCGCGCGGAGCTGGCCCGGACCGGTCTGCACGACGCACCCGTGGTCACCGTCTCGGCCCTCGAGGGCACGGGCCTGACCGAGCTGCGCGCCGCCCTGGACGACGTCCTGGCACGGGCGCCCGCGCCCGACGCCGGGCGGCTGCGGCTGTGGGTGGACCGGTCCTTCACGATCACCGGTTCCGGCACGGTGGTGACCGGCACGCTGACCACGGGAACGCTCCGGCAGGGCGACCGGCTGGAGCTGCTCGGCCACGGCGGGGCCCAGCCGGTCGCGGTCCGGGGCATGCACAGCCGCAACAGGCCGTGCACCGCGCTGGAGCCGTTCACCCGCGTGGCGCTGAACCTGCGCGGGGTGTCCGCCCAGGACGTCCACCGCGGGGACGCCCTGGTCACCCCCGGGACGTGGCCGCTCACCGGCGTCCTCGACGTCCGCCGCAGCACGGGACCCGCCCTCACGGCCACGGCGGAGCACCTCGTGGTGCATGCCGGCACCGCGGCGGTGCCCGCCCGGCTGAGCCCGTTCGACGACGACCACGCCCGGCTGGTCCTCGACCGGCCCCTGCCCCTGGTCCTCGGCGACCGCCTGGTGCTCCGCGACCCCGGCAGCCGCTCGGTGCTCGGCGGGGCCCAGGTCCTCGACGCCGATCCGCCCGAGCTGGGGCGGCGCGGCGACCGGGCGCGCCGTGCCGCCCGGCTCGCCGGCATGGACGTCCGCGGGGACGTCCTCGGGGAAGTGGCCCGCCGCGGCGCGGTCCGGCAGCAGCACCTCCACCGCCTCGGGCTGCTGCCCGCCGATGGCGCCGCCCCGCCGGGCGGCGTGCGTGTGCTCGGCGACTGGTGGGTGCACGCGCCCGTGCTCGACTCCTGGACGCAGCGGCTGCGCACCGCCGTGGACGAGCTGCACGCCCGGGATCCCCTGGCTGCGGGTCTCTCGCGGGGCGCCGCCCGCGACCTGCTCGCGCTGCCGGACGCCGGGCTGGTCGAGCCCGTGGTCCGCGGCGCCGGCCTGGAGCAGGACGGCGGGCACATCCGTTCCCCGCACCATCGCGGTGGCCTCGGCGCCCACGAGACCGCTGTGCTCGAGCTGGAACGACGACTCGGAGCCGAACCTTTCCGAAGCCCGGAGGCCGACGACCTGACGGCGCTCCGGCTCGGCGCCCGTGAGCTCGCCGCGGCCGAGCGGGCCGGACGGCTGCTCCGCCTGGGGGACGGTGTCGTGCTGCTCCCCACCGCCCCCGCTCTGGCGATGCGCGAGCTCGCCCGGCTGCCGCAGCCCTTCACCACGAGCCAGGCGCGCCAGGCGCTCGGCACCACCCGGCGCGTCGCGATCCCGCTGCTCGAGCACCTCGACGCCCGCGGCTGGACCCGGAGGCTGGACGCCGGCCATCGCACGGTGGCCCGCTGACCAGGATCCCGCCCCACGGAAGGCGGTGCGGATCAGCTCCCGGGCCCACGCCCGGAGGACCTCCTCCGGCCGGGCTGGGCCTGCTCCCCGCGCAGCGCGCGGAGGTGCCCGACCGCCTGGGGCAGCACCTTCCGGAGATCCCCTACGATCCCGAGGTCGGCGATCTCGAAGACCGGCGCCTGCTCGTCCTTGTTCACGGCCACGATCGTTCCCGCCGTCTGCATCCCCGCGCGCTGCTGGACGGCCCCGGAGATCCCGCACGAGACGTAGAGCTGCGGGGAGACGGTGCGCCCGGTCTGTCCCACCTGCGCCTCGGGGCCGATCCACCCGGCGTCCACCGCCGCCCGGGAGGCGCCGATCGCCCCGCCGAGGGCGTCCGCGAGCTCCTCGAGCGGGCCGAAGTCCCCGCCCGTGCCGCGGCCGCCGGCCACGACCACGCGCGCCTCGCCCAGAGCCGGGCGCCCCGAGGCGGGCAGCTCGGCCCGCCCCACCACCCGCGCCGCGGGCACGGTGTCCTCGAGCGCGTGCGTGCGCACCCGCGGGCGCCGCGCCCCGGGCTGCTCCGCGCCGGTCTGCTCCGCGCCGGGGGCGCCGGTGGTGACGTCAGCGGGGGCGTCGGCAGCGACATCGGCGGGGACATCGGCGGGGAGCTCGACCGAGTTGGGCCGGACGGTCGCGATCAGCACCGGGCTCGTGGCCCGGCACCGGGTGGTCCATCCCCCGGCGAGGACCGACTTGGTGGCGACGAGGTCGGCGTCGAGGGCCACGACGTCGGTGAGCACCCCCGCCTCGAGCCGCACGCCCAGGCGCGCGGCGACGTCCTTGGCCTCGGGGGTGCCGGCGAGCAGGAGCACCCGCGCCCCGGTCTCCCGGGCGGCGGCCGCCGCGAGCGCGACCGCGGGCGTGGTGAGCCGGTCACCGGGCCCGCCCTCCGGGGCGTGCACGGTGGCCACCGCGTGGGCGGCGAGCTCGTCGAGCAGGGCGTCGTCGGGCGCGGCGGGCACGACGACGTGCGTCGCGCCCAGGGTGCCCGCGAGCACGAGCAGCTCCCGGTCGGCGCGGCGCAGCCGGTCCGTGCCGCCCAGCACCACCAGGGCGGTGGTCGTCGTACTGGTCATGGTCGTCCTCCTCCTGCCCGTCGAGCGGGCGCACACGTCAAGGGGTCCGGCGCGGTGCGGCCGGGTGCTCAGACGAGCTTCTGGGCCACGAGGTACTCGGCGAGGCGGATGCCGCCCTCGCCCTCGTCGACCACGACCTCCCCGGCGCCCCGGGGTGGACGGGGCACGGCGTCGAGCACCTCGGTGAGCGAGCCCGCGAGGCCCACGGCGCCGGCGTCCAGGCCGAGGTCGGCGACCGACCACATCTGCACGGGCTTCTTCTTGGCCGCCACGATCGCCTTGAAGTTGGGGTAGCGCGGGGTGTTGACCTGGTCGGTCACGGCCACGAGCGCGGGAAGGTCCGCGAGGACCTGGAGGGCCTCGGTCTCGGTGTGCCGGGTGGCGGTGAGCGAGGCGCCGTCCTCGGCCAGCGCCAGAGAGCTCGCGAAGCCGACGTGGGCGAGACCGAGCCGCTCGGCCAGCTGACCGGGGACCAGGGACGTCTCGCCGTCGGTGGAGGCCATGCCGGTGAGCACGAGGTCCACGGTGCGGTCCTCGGCCCGGGCGATCCGCTCGACCGCGGCGGCGAGCACGCGGGCGGTGGCCCAGGCGTCGGAGCCGGCGAGGGCGTCGTCGAGCACGTGGAACCCGGCATCGGCGCCCAGCTGGAGGGCGCGCTTGAGCGCGTCCGTCGCGCCCGCCGGGCCCATGGTGAGCGCCAGCACGCGGTGCCCGGCTCCTGCGCCGCCGTGCGTCTCGACGAGCTGCACGGCGGCCTCGAGCGCGTACTCGTCGAGCTCGGAGAGGATCCCGGAGGCGCGGTCGAGCAGGGGCGGGCTCCCGGCGAGGACGCGGGCTCCCGCGGCGTCGGGGACGTGCTTGACGGGGACGACGATCGTCAGGGGCTGGCTCATGGTCTCCTCCGGACGGGACGGGCGGGGCGGACGGGACGGGCGGGGCGGACGGGACGGGCGGGGCGGACGGGCTGCTCAGGCGTCCGCCCGGCGCACGAGGCGCTCGGCGTGGCGGATCACGGGCTCGTCGACCATCCGCCCGCGGAACGTGAAGACGCCGGGGGCGCGGCGGGCGGCGTCGAGCAGCTCGCGGGCGGCCTCGACCTCCTCGGCGTCGGGCCGGTAGGCGGCGCGGATGGTCTCGACCTGTCCCGGGTGGATGCAGGCGGTGGCCGCGAAGCCGACGGCCACGGCGTCGAGGGCCTCCTCGCGCAGTCCGTCGCGGTCGGCGATGTCGACGTGCACCGCGTCGATCGCGGGCCGGCCCGCGGCGCCCGCGGCGAGCAGGACGGCGGAGCGGGCGTGGCGGGCCACGTCCCGGTAGGCGCCGTCGCGCCGCCGGGACGAGCTGCCGCCGAGCGAGGCCACGAGGTCCTCGGCGCCCCACATCAGCGCGACCACGTTGGGGGACCGGGCGATCTCGGCGGCGTTGACCACGCCCTCCGCGGTCTCGCACAGGGCGACGACGCGGTGCAGGCCCAGCTCCGCGGCGACGGCGAGCCGTTCGGCGGAGGCGGCCTTGGGCAGCATCACGGTGGTGTACCCGGTGTGCCGCAGGGCGACGAGGTCGTGGGCGAAGTCCTCGGTGTCCTCGGCGTTGATCCGCACGACGGTGCGGGCGGGATCCAGGGGCGTGGCCACGAGGGCGTCCCGGGCGGCGGGCTTGGCGGACGGCGCCACCGCGTCCTCGAGGTCGAGGATCACGGCGTCGGCGCGCTCGGCGGCCTTGGCGTAGCGCTCGGGGCGGTCGGCCGGGCAGAACAGCAGGGCCGGGCCGAGGGCGAACGGATCGGTCATCGGGGCTCCTTCACCGGGATGTCGTTGCGGGAACTCGTTGCGGGACGTCGTAGCGGGACGTCACTGCGGGACGTCACTGCGGGGCGGCGTCGCGGGACCACATGAGCACCGAGCGGGTGCACTCGGCGACGACGACGCCCTCCTGGTTGCGGCCCACGTGCTTGACCCGGACGATCCCCTGCCCGGGCCGGGAGGAGGAGGGACGGGCACCGAGGATCTCGGAGGACGAGTACAGGGTGTCCCCGTGGTGGAGCGGGTGCGGGAAGGCGACCTCCTCGAAGCCGAGGTTGGCCACGATGGTGCCCTGGGTCAGCTGGGCCACGGACGCCCCCACGATGGTCGAGAGGGTGAACATGGAGTTCACGAGCCGCCGGCCGAAGGGCTGGCGCTCGGACCACGCGGCGTCCAGGTGCAGGGACTGGGTGTTCATGGTGAGGGTCGTGAACAGCACGTTGTCCGCCTCGGTGACGGTCCGCCCCGGGGCGTGCTCGTAGACCGTGCCCACTTCGAACTCCTCGAACCACAGCCCGCGCTGGCGGACCACCTTGCGCTCCTCGCTCACGGCCGCCTCCTCAGAGTCCGAGCTCGCGGGCGATGAGCATGAGCTGCACCTCGGTGGTGCCCTCGCCGACCTCGAGGATCTTGGCGTCCCGGTAGTGGCGGGCCACCCGGAACTCGTTGATGAACCCGTAGCCGCCGAAGACCTGGGTGGCGTCCCGGGCGTTGTCCATCGCGGCCTCCCCGGCCACGAGCTTGGCGATCGCGGCCTGCGTCTTGAACGGCCGCCCGGCGAGCATCCGGGAGGCGGCGTCGTAGTAGGCCAGCCGCGCGGTGTGGGCGCGGGCCTGCATGCGGGCGATCTTGAAGGACACGGCCTGGTTCGCCCCGATGGGGCGGCCGAAGGACTGCCGCTCCTGCGCGTAGCGCACGGACTCCTCGACGCAGCCCTGGGCCGCGCCCGTGGCCAGGGCCGCGATGGCGATGCGGCCCTCGTCGAGGACGGACAGGAAGTTGGCGTAGCCGCGGCCCTCCTCCCCCAGCAGGTTCTCCTCGGGCACCCGGACGTCCTGGAGGGACAGCGGGTGGGTGTCCGAGGAGTTCCAGCCGACCTTGTCGTAGGCCTTCTCGGCGCGGAAGCCGGGGGTGTCCGTGGGGACGATGATCGTGGAGATGTCCTTCCTGGTCCGCCCGTCCGCCAGCTCCGTGGTGCCGGTGACCGCGGTGACGTTCACCAGCCGGGTGATGTCCGTGCCGGAGTTGGTGATGAACTCCTTGGCGCCGTTGACCACCCACTGCCCGTCCTCCCGTTTCGCGGTGGTGCGGGTGCCGCCGGCGTCGGAGCCGGCCTCCGGCTCGGTGAGACCGAACCCGGCGAGCGCCCGGCCCGTGGCGAGGTCGGGGAGCCACCGCTGCTTCTGCTCCTCGGTGCCGAAGCGGAAGATCGGCATGGCGCCCAGGGAGACCCCCGCCTCGAGGGTGATGGCCACGGACTGGTCGACCCGGGCGATCTGCTCCAGCGCCAGGCACAGGGCGAAGTAGTCCCCGCCCATCCCCCCGTACTCCTCGGGGAAGGGCAGGCCGAACAGGCCCATCTCGCCCATCTGCGCCACGATGTCGTAGGGGAACTCGTGGGCCGCGTCGTACCCCGCGGAGACGGGGGCGATCACCTCGTCGGCGAAGTCGCGGACGGTGTCGGAGAGGTCCTGGTACTCCTCGTCGAGCTCGAAGTTCATGCGCTGTGCTCCTGGTCGGTCGGGCGGGAGTCGGTCGGGCGGGAATCGTCCTGCGGGTGGGCGCCGGGCGCCTCGCGGGCGTCCTCCGGGACGACGTCGGGGACCACGCGGGCGAGCAGCTGGTGCAGCCGCACCTGCTCGCCGGCCCGGACGGAGACCTCGACGGTGCCGGCGGTCGGGGCGGTCAGGCGGTGCTCCATCTTCATGGCCTCGACCACCACCACGGTCTGCCCCTCGGCGACCCGCTCCCCGGTGGCCGCGGGAACGGCGACGACGGTGCCGGGCATGGGCGAGTGCAGCTCCGGGGCGGCGGGCCCGGCCGTGCGTTCCAGGGCGGCCAGCGCCCGCTCGAGCTGCCGTTCGCGGGACAGGACCTCGAGCTCCACCGCGAAGCCGTCCTCGCCCACCCAGACCCTGTCCCCGTCAGGAGCGGCGGCGACGTGGACCACCCGCGACGTGCCGCGGACCTCGAGCAGGTGCGCGGCCGGACGGCCCGGCAGCGGGCTCAGGCGCACGGCGGGGACGACGACGGTGCGGCGCGGCTCCTCGAGCCCGTGGGCCAGCACCACCGCGGGCCGGGCGCGGCCGGCGGCCCGCCAGCCGTCCGGGCGGGACCAGGGGCTCGTGTCCCCGGCGGGACGCGGATCGGCAGGGTGGTGCCGGGCGAGGAACGCGGCCGCGGCGGCGAAGTGGGACTCGTCGGGGGCCGTGAACTCCAGCTCCGGCAGGCGCCGCTCGATGAGGGTGGTGTCCATGTCCCCGGCGCGGACGCCGGGATCGGCGAGCAGGGCGCGCAGGTACTCGGTGTTGGTGCCGACGCCGAGGACCACCGTCTCGGCCAGGGCCAGGTCGAGCCGGTCGAGGGCCTGGCCCCGGTCGGCACCCCAGGCGACGACCTTGGCGAGCATCGGGTCGTAGTCCGAGCCCACCGTCAGGCCCGGCGCCAGCGAGGAGTCCACCCGGATCCCCGGGCCCGAGGCCTCCTCCAGCGCCAGCACGGTCCCGGCGGTGGGCAGGAAGCCGCGGGCGGGGTCCTCGGCGTAGAGCCGGGCCTCGACCGCGTGGCCGGTGAGCACCACGTCCTCCTGCGCCAGGGCCAGCGGCTCCCCCGCGGCGACGCGGAGCTGCTGCGCCACGAGGTCCACGCCGGTGACCAGTTCGGTGACGGGGTGCTCCACCTGCAGGCGGGTGTTCATCTCCATGAAGAAGAAGGTCTCGGGCTGGGCGGCGGGCACCAGGAACTCCACCGTGCCCGCGCCGGTGTAGCCCACGGACCGGGCCACCTGGCAGGCCGCCCGCCCGATCCGCTCCCGGGTGGCGGGGTCCAGCAGCGGCGAGGGCGCCTCCTCGATGACCTTCTGGTGCCGCCGCTGCAGGGAGCACTCGCGCTCGCCCAGGTGGATGACGTTCCCGTGGGCGTCGGCGAGGACCTGCACCTCGATGTGCCGGGGGGACTCCACGAGCTGCTCCAGGAGCAGGGTGTCGTCCCCGAAGGCGGCCGCGGCCACCCGGCGGGCCGTGGCCAGGGTCTCCGGCAGGTCCCCGGGGGCGCGGACCACGTGCATCCCCTTGCCGCCGCCGCCGGCCGAGGGCTTGATCAGGACGGGGAAGTCCATCCCGGTGGCCGCGGCGACCAGGGCGTCGTCGTCGAGCCCGGCCTCCGAGACCCCGGCGATCGTCGGGACGCCGGAGGCGGCCACGTGGCGCTTGGCGCGGATCTTGTCGCCCATGATCTCGAGGGCCTCGGCGCCGGGACCGATAAACACGATCCCGGCGGCAGCGCACGCCCGGGCGAAGGCGGCGTTCTCGGACAGGAAGCCGTAGCCGGGGTGGATCGCCTGCGCGCCCGTGGCCTTCGCGGCGGCGACGACGGCGTCGACGCGCAGATAGCTCTGCGCCGGGGCGGCCGGGCCCACGCACACGGCCACGTCGGCCTCGCGCACGTGCACGGCGTCGCGGTCGGCCGCGCTGTAGACCGCGACCGAGCGGATCCCCAGCGCCTTGAGCGTGCGGAGGATCCGGCGGGCGATCTCCCCGCGGTTGGCCACGAGGACGACGTCGAAGCGGTGCGGGGGCGTGCTGGTGGTCACAGGGATCACATCCGGAAGAGGCCGAAGGCGGGCTCGGGCAGCGGGGTGCGGGAGCAGACCTCGAGGGCCAGCCCGAGCACCTCCCGGGTGTCCGCCGGGGCGATCACGCCGTCGTCCCACAGCCGCGCGGTGGAGTACCAGGGGCTGCCCTGGGCCTCGTACCGGGCCCTGATCGGCGCCATGAACGCCTCGCGCTCGGCCGGGTCCCACTCCTGCCCGCGGGCGGCCAGCTGGTCGGCCTTCACGGTGGCCAGCACCGAGGCGGCCTGGGCCCCGCCCATCACCGAGATCCTCGCCTGGGGCCACAGGAACAGGAACCGCGGGGAGTAGGCCCGCCCGCACATGGAGTAGTTGCCGGCCCCGAAGGAGCCGCCGATCACCACGGTCAGCTTCGGCACCCGGGTGGTGGCCACGGCGGTGACCATCTTGGCGCCGTGCTTGGCGATGCCGCCGGCCTCGTAGTCGCGGCCCACCATGAACCCGGTGATGTTCTGCAGGAACAGCAGCGGGATCCCCCGCTGGTCGCACAGCTCGATGAAGTGCGCGCCCTTCATCGCCGACTCCCCGAAGAGCACTCCGTTGTTGGCCACGATCCCCACGGGGTGGCCGTGGACGTGAGCGAAGCCGGTGACCAGCGTGGTGCCGTACTCGGCCTTGAACTCGGAGAAGCGGCTGCCGTCCACGAGCCGGGCGATGACCTCGTGCACGTCGTAGCCGGAGTTGGGGTCCACCGGCACCGCCCCGGGGAGCTCGTCCTCGGCCACGGCCGGGAACTCGGCCTCCGCCACCGGCCAGGCCCGCGGGCCCGGCGGCGGCAGGGTCGCCACGATGTCCCGGACGATCTGCAGGGCGTGGACGTCGTTCTCGGCGAGGTGGTCGACCACCCCGGACGTGCGGGCGTGCAGGTCCCCGCCGCCGAGCTCCTCGGCGGTGACCTCCTCCCCGGTGGCGGCCTTCACCAGCGGCGGGCCGCCCAGGAAGATGGTGCCCTGCTCGCGCACGATCACGGTCTCGTCGCTCATCGCCGGGACGTAGGCCCCGCCCGCGGTGCAGGAGCCGAGCACGGCCGCGATCTGCGGGATCCGCGCCGCCGAGAGGGTGGCCTGGTTGTAGAAGATCCGCCCGAAGTGCTCCCGGTCCGGGAAGACCTCGTCCTGCAGCGGCAGGTACGCCCCGCCGGAGTCGACGAGGTAGACGCAGGGCAGCCGGTTCTCGAGGGCGATCTCTTGGGCGCGCAGGTGCTTCTTGACCGTCATGGGGTAGTAGGTGCCGCCCTTGACCGTGGCGTCGTTGCACACGACCAGCACCTGCCGGCCGTGGACCAGGCCGATCCCGGCGATCATGCCGGCCGCCGGGCACTCGTCGTCGTACATTCCCTCCGCGGCCAGGGCACCGATCTCCAGGAACGGGCTGCCCTCGTCCAGGAGGTGCTCCACCCGCTCGCGCGGCAGCACCTTGCCCCGGGCCACGTGCCGCTCCCGGGAGGCCTCCGGTCCGCCCTGCGCCGCCCGCTCCAGGCGCCGGGCGAGCTCCTCGGCCAGCCCCTCCTGGGCGGCGGCGTTGGCGGCGAACTCCGCGCCGCCCGGATCGACCTGGGTGCTCAGCACGCGCATCCGTCCCCTCCGTTCCGGGCCCGCAGCCGGAGATGCCATTTCGGTTAATCTCGACTAACTTGGAGTTCAGGTTAGTGATGACTCACTAGAATGTCCAGGACATCCGACCCCGAGAGCAGGTCCCGTGGCCCAGACCGAGCGCAACCCCCGCCCGCCCACCACCGTGCGCGGACAGGCCAAGGCCCAGCGGCGACAGGACCTGCTCGCCACCTCCGCGACGCTCCTCGCCGAGCGCGGTTTCGCCGGCGTCTCGATCGACGACATCGGCGCGGCCGTGGGGATCAGCGGGCCCGCGGTCTACCGGCACTTCCCGAGCAAGCAGGCGGTTCTGGGCGCGATCCTGCTCGAGGTCAGCCACGACCTGCTCGACCGGGGCCGCGAGGTCGTGGACCGTTCCCCCGATCCGGGCCGGCGGCTGCGGGCACTGATCTCCTTCCAGGTGGAGTTCGCGCTGAACCGCCCCGCCGTGATCGTGGTGCAGGACCGGGAGCTGCCGAACCTCACCGAGGAGGACCGCCACGCGGTCCGCGCCCTGCAGCGCGGCTACGTGACGCTGTGGGTGGACGTCCTGCGCGAGCTGGCCCCCGCGCGCGACGTCGCGGAGCTCACCCTGCGCGCCCAGGCCGCCTTCGGGCTCATCAACTCGACCCCCCACTCCCTGCGGACGGCGCACCGGCTGCGCACCCCGCAGGACGCGGGACGGCTCGACATCGCCCGGGCCGCCCTCGAGGAGATGGCCTGGGCCGCGCTGCGCACCGCGTTCGACCCGGACCCCACCAGCACAGGAGGCACCCCGTGACCGAGACCCCGGCCGTCCAGCCCTTCTACGAGGAGGAGCACGAAGAGTTCCGCGAGGTGGCCCGCGAGTTCACGACCCGCGAGGTGGCGCCGCACTACGCCGAGTGGGACGCCCAGCACATGATGCCCCGCACCCTGTGGACGGCCGCCGGCGAGGCGGGGCTGCTCGGTCTCGCCGTGCCCGAGGAGTTCGGGGGCATGGGCCTCACGGACTACCGGTTCCGCGCCGTGCTCGACGAGGAGCTGGTCCGGCAGGGAGCCCTCGGCGTGGCCCTGGCCCTGCACCTGCACGACGACTGGGTGCTGCCCCACGTGCTCGCCCACGGCACCGACGAGCAGAAGCAGCGGTGGCTGCCGCGGATGCTCACGGGGGAGCTCGTCACCTCCGTGGCCTGGACCGAGCCGGGCGCGGGCTCGGACCTGCGCGGGGTGCGCACCCGGGCCGTGCGCGACGGCGAGGAGTGGGTGCTCACCGGCCAGAAGACGTTCATCGGCAACGGGATCAGCGGGGACGCCGCCCTGGTCCTGGCGCGCACGGACGGAGGGACCGGGCGCGCCGGGGAGGACGGCTTCAGCCTGTTCCTGGTGCACAAGGCGGACTCCGCCGGCTACGAGACCGGCAAGCAGCTCGACAAGATGGGGATCAAGGCCTCGGACACCGCCGAGCTGTTCTTCGAGGACGTCCGGGTCCCCGCCGCGAACCTCGTCGGGGCGGAGGGCTGCGGACTGCGGCAGATCCAGCAGGCGCTGCCCCAGGGGCGGCTGGCGGTCGCCGTGGCCGCGGTCGCCGTCGCGCGCTCGACCCTGGAGAGCACCCTCCGGTACACCGGCGAGCGCACGGCCTTCGGCTCCCGGGTGCTCGACTTCCAGCACACCCGGTTCGAGCTCGCGGAGCTGACGGTCGAGGTGGAGGTCACCGAGGCCTACGTGCGGCGGGCGGTGCACGCGTTCAACGCGGGGGCCCTCGACGTGGTCGAGGCGTCCAAGGCCAAGTACTGGGCCGGCGAGCGGGCGAAGTCCGTCACGGACCGGTGCCTCCAGCTGCACGGCGGGTACGGCTACATCCTCGACTACCCCGTGGCGCAGGCGTATCTCGCGTCCCGGCTGCTGACGATCTTCGGGGGCACCAGCGAGATCCTGCGGGACACCATCGGGCGGGCCGTGGCCGCCGAGGCCTGAGGCGCGGGGGTCAGCTCGCCTCCAGGGACGCACGGCCGTTCCGGCGGGCCGCCGGAGAGGCTCCGAGCCGCTGGGACACCTCCCGGGCCGCCGCCACGGCGGCGGACGAGAGCAGCTCGGCCTGTTCGGGCGTGACGCGGTAGCGCGGTGCCGCGACCATGACGGCGGCGACCATCCGGTCCCGGTGGTCGTGGACGGGAGCGGAGACGCCGACCTCGTCCATGGACGTCTTGCCGTAGTTGACCGCCACCCCCTCGTCGACGACCTGACGCAGGGACTCCACGTAGCCGCCGATGCTCGCCTCGGTGGGATCGGGCAGCTCGACGATGCCGGACAGGAGCAGTGCCCGCACCCGCTCCGGGGGCTGCTCCGCGAGGAACAGCTGCACCGAGGAGCTGAGCGCCGTGTTGTACCGGGTGCCCAGCGGAGTGGTGTGCTTGATCTGCCGAGGACTGGGGATCTGCTCCACGCACACGGCCTGGTCGCCGCTCCAGACCATCAGCGCGCTCGTCTCACCGGTCTGCTCGGTCAGCTCCAGCAGCACCGGGTAGGCCGCCCGCCGCTCGTCCAGTTCCGCGAGCAGCGGGCCGGCCACGGAGATCAGGCCGAGTCCCAGGCGGTAGCGGCGCGTCTGCGGATCGCGCTCCACCACGTTCTCCTGCTCCAGGGTGGCCAGGAGGCGTGAGACGGTGCTCTTGTGCAGTCCCACGCGGGCGGCGATCTCGGTCACCCCGAGCGTCGGTTCGTCCACGGAGAAGCAGCGCAGGACGTGCAGGGCGTGGGAGACGACGGACGCGGCGCGGGCCTCGCGCGAGGACGTGCTCTCGGATGTCGGTGTCATAGGACTTCTCATTCTCCTTCACGGGGCGCCACCACCACGGCAGCGTGGCCGGGAGGCCGGACCGTGCTCCACGGTCCGGCCTCCGGTACGTGCGCGGATGTCACGGGCGCGCGAGCGCTTCCGGGACCGGCTCCGCGCCGACCGCGATCCCGGCCCGCCGTTCCGGGAGCTCCGGAGCCGTCCGCTCGACCACTGTGCTGTCGCCGGTGCCGGACACGTCCGGCGAGGGGTCGTTGACCTCCCGCTCCAGGCGCACGGTGTCCGGGGTGCGGGTCAGCAGCCGGCGGACCAGGTTCGCGATCATCAACAGGATGACGAATGAGAACGGGAAGGCCCCGATGATGGTACCGGTCTGGACCGTGTCGACGACCGCGGTGCCACCGAGCGTGAGCAGCGTGACCGCCACGGCGGCGATGCTCGCCACGAGCACCACGCGGAAGAACGGCCCGGCCCGGCGGGGTGCGGAGACGAACTCGGCCAGGGCGTGGGCACCGGCGTCCAGGGAGGTGACGTAGTAGGTGGCGACGAGCACGGTGGCCACCACGAGCAGCAGCGAGCCGATGACGGGCACGGACTCCAGCATGACGAACAGTCCGCTGGAGGTGTCCGCCGCGACCGCGGCCGAGATGCCGCGGTCGCTGCGGTCGTCGTAGTGCAGGGCGGCGGAGCCGATCACCCCGATCCACCCCATCACGATCAGCGAGGGGATCACCGTGACGCCGATGACGAACTCGCGGATGGTGCGTCCGCGGGAGATCCGGGCGATGAAGCCGGCGACGAACGGGCTGAAGGCGATGACCCAGCACCAGATGAACACGGTCCACCAGCCGTTCCAGCTGTCCTGCCAGGTCGAGATGTCCTGGCCCGCGGTGCCGGCGTCGGTCCAGAAGCTCATTGCCATGAAGTTGGCGAAGAAGGAGCCGAAGGTCTGCGTGATGTTGGAGATGAGGAAGATCGTGGGACCGAAGACGAACACGGCCACGAGCAGCACGATGCTCAGGACCGAGTTGAGCTCGCTGATCCGCTTCATGCCCTTGTTGATGCCGAAGAACGCCGAGGCGGCGGTGAGCCCGGCCAGGCCCAGGATCACCAGCAGCCAGACGCCCGAGCTCGGGGAGATCCCGGTGAAGGACGCGAGCCCCGAGCTGAACTGCAGGGCGGCGAAGCCGAAGGACGTGGCCAGGCCCAGGACGGTGGCCATGATGGCCAGCAGCTCCACGACCACACCGGCCCCGCGCTGGGACCACTTCGGCAGGATGTCGACCGTGGCCTCACGGAAGGTGAGGGTCTTGCCGAGGTTGTGGTGGGAGTAGGCGAGGCAGACCGCCACCACGCAGTACATGGCCCAGGCGGTGAACCCCCAGTGGAAGTAGGACCACACCATGGCACCCTCGGCCGCGCCGTCCTGGCCCTCGGGGACCACAGGATTGTCGTCCCGGAGCAGGATCGGTTCGGCGACAGACCAGAAGATGAGGCCGATGCCCTGTCCGCAGGCGAAGAGCATCGAGTACCAGGCGAACTTGCCGTGCTCCGGACGGGCGTCCGAACCACCGAGGCGGACCTTGCCGATGCGACTGAGGACCAGCCACACGCAGACGGCGACCGCCACGAGCGAGTAGATGATGAACAGCCACGTGAACTTCCCGGTGACGAAGGTGCGCGCCGTGGAGATGGCCTCGGCGGCACCGTCCGGGTTCATGGTCACCACCACCAGCACGGCGATGATGAGCAGGGGTGGAAGGACCGTGATGACGGCCCGGTCCAGGGCGGGCAGGTTCCGTCCCCGGAACCGCGGCACGGTCACGGCCTCGGTGGTGGCCGCCGCGGAGGCGTCGGTCTTCTTCATGTGGTTCTCACTTCCCGAACTCGCTGGTGACCGCCCGGACGATGCCGGAACGGACGGTGTGGAGCAGCAGCTCGCCCCGCTCTGCGGTGGCGCCTGCTGGAGACGAGAGGCATCCCGAATCGGGGGTACGGGCCGGGTCCTCGGGGAAAACGTCGTAGGCGGTCAGTTCAGCGGGGGGATGGGCGGGTGCCCGTGACATGTCGACCTTGTCGGGGTGCAGGTGGAGCATCAACGAGGTCTCGAGCACTCCGCCGTGCTCGATGTCCCATCCGAGGAAGCCGTCCGGGAAGACGGCCTCCAGGGTCTCGTCGTCGACGAAGTCCCAGTACGAGAGGAGCATGGCCCTGGCGTCCTCCAGGCCCAGGGACCGGGCCTCCTGCACCGCCAGGTCCAGTCCCTCGTAGAGGAACTGGTAGTTCTCGTAGTGCCCGTTGATCACCACGACCTGGCGGATGCCGTCCTGGAGGAGTCCCAGGACGACGTCCTTGGTCTGCAGGATCAGGGCCTGCGCCGAGAGGCTGGTGGTGCCGGTCCGGTGGTTCCCGCCACCCGACCGGGGCTGTGACTTGTACCCGTAGCAGAAGGTCGGTGCCACGAGCGCCTCGATCTCGCCGGCCACGGCCACGGAGATCGCCCGCGAGAGCATCGCGTCCACCCCCATCGGCATGTGCGGGCCGTGCTGCTCCGTGGCTCCGGTGGGGATGAGCACCACTCCGCGGCCGCCGGCCACGTAGTCCTGGTAGCTGTGGGCGTCGAGGTCTTCGAGAGAACGGGTGGTGACCACCGTGAACCTTCCGTGTGAGGGGATGTCCGGGAGCGCGGGTGGCGCCG